>CAZKAY010000007.1:3396-36815 GCA_964550975.1 uncultured Thermoproteales archaeon
CATATCTATCTTTAAAAAATAGGTTTGATCGAATATATAGGTCTAGACATATTTTACCTAAAAGGATAATTCATAGCATTGTATACATAATTTTCCTGGTATTAGCATATGAAGGAGTTAGAATTAAATTACAGGGTAGTATTGGAAATTTTGTTTTAACAATTTTAGCAATAATATTTTTTATAATAGGATTATTTATTTTCGGAGACATATATATCTCGATAAAAAAAATGATTAAGGGATGATTATATGGAACCATTGATAACGTTTACATTAATATTTATAGTTACAATATTACTTTTAGTCTCAGAAGTAGAACATAGGGTTGTTGTTGCGCTGTTAGCAGCACTCTTAGTAATATATTTTGGTACATCATATAATATCTTTAGCATAGATGACATCCCAGAGATGATCGATTTAGACACACAGTTATTCATCCTTGGAAGCCTAATATTATTTACATCTTTAGGTGAAACAGGGCTATTTAACTTTTTGGGATTATATGTTATTAATAAATTTAGGTTGAAAGGAGAAAATATTATCTATGCTTTACTAATTCTTTCAATAGTATTTACAATGATTTCCTCAAACTATATATCGATGATAGTTATAGCCAATATAACTCTATATTTATCTAAAGCATTAAAAATGGATCCTAGAAAAATTGTTTCTACTGAAGGAATTCTAGGAAATGTGGGAGGACTATTTCTCCCGATAAGCTCTATACCTGGATTAATAGTTTCGACTAGAAAAAATATAGGCTTTGCGGAGTTTATGAGAATAAGTACTCCACTAATAGTATTGCTTACAATATTTACAATACTCTACTATAAATTTATTTTTCTAGGAAAAAGAAAGATTGAAAATATAGATATATCTATAGAAGATCCTTGGGAATCTGTTCCAGAAAAAAGTGTATTATATAGATCCTTAACAATATTCATTTTGTTTATAATAACAGTATCTTTTAGTGGTAGTCTAGGCCTTTCTCCGGCATTTATAGCATTTGGATTCACTGTAATAATGTTTCTTTTCAGTGGCCAAAAACCTCATAAAATTTTAGAAAAAGTTAATTGGGAGGTCGTATTCTTTGTAGCTGGATCCACCCTATTTGTAGAAGGACTCGAAAAAGTTGGACTGATAAACATAATTGGAAAGATATTCAAAAGTATGCTTGGAACCGAATATATTTTAACCCTATTTCTTCTACTAATCTTATGTGGATTATTTTCAGCAATCATAGAAAACGTTCCAGTAGTATTACTCTTATTACCGATTATAGATGAAATTTCACATACCTATGGATTTAAAGCATATCCACTATATTGGTCTTTAATCTTGGGAAGTGGTATAGGGGGAGGATTAACACTATATGGCTCTATACCCATCCTAACAGCATTAACGATGGCTGAAAAAGAAGGGTATCGTGTTTCTTTCGGATATTATACGAAAAATATTTTACCATTAGCTGCAACTCATTTAGTTTTATCATCAATATATCTACTTATATTAAATTTTCTTAATATGGTTTAGGAAAACTTTTATTATTAAAACGTATATCTAATATGGTGGGAAAATGCCTGAAGAAGAAATAATGCAAATATTACTCCAATTAATAAATGCTATAACACAATATATTCCAAATATAATTGCATTTCTTACAGTACTTGTGATCGGATATATTGTCGGTAAGGCTCTTGGAAAAGCCTCCGCAACAATTGTTAGAATGACTGGTATAGATAAGAGCTTTAAATCTTCAATGCTGGGTAAACAGTTAGATGCAGCTGGATACTCTTTCTCAAAAATAATATCAATTTTAATGAGATTAATAGTATATATCTTGTCTATAATAACTGCAATATCCCTTCTCAACATACCTGTTTTAAATGAAATCAGCATAATGGTTGCAACATATATTCCTAAAATTGCTGGAGCAATAATAGTATTTCTAGTCGGCAGCATATTTACAGAATGGATTACCGACTTACTTGAAAAAATAATTATTGGAGAAGTTATTCCAAGAAGAATTGTAATTCTAATGCTTACTGGTCTAAAATACATGTTTTACATCATACTGGTGTTTATAGCATTCGATATCGCTGAAATAGCTCCACACGTGATTACATCTGTTGCACAGTCAGTATTTTTAGCCATAGCGATAAGCATCGGACTATCATTTGCATTTTTAGTGGGGCTAGGATTGAGAGAAGAATCTATACTACTTTTATCTAGAGAATCAGAGTTTATACGCCCTGGAATCAAGATAAGTATCGGAGATATTACAGGAAAAATAGAGAGAACAACAACATTTTTAGTTGAAATAAGGGATGAGAAAGGTGTTTTACATATAGTTCCTAAGAAAGAATTTCTCATAAAGGGATTTAAAATTTTAGAGCAGCATAAGAAATGATACAGTAAATCCTATTAGAACTGTAACTATAAGGTTTACAGTTTCATTCTTTACATATTTTAACCCAGAAATATACTTTGTTTTAAACCCACATCTATGTACTTCTCTATCAGTATATTTATTGCATCGAGGACAAAAATATTTTACCTGAAGATTTGCGCCGATAATGCTATCAAGTATTTCTCCAATCCATCCAGCTAAAAATACCGTTATAAATAGTTTGAATGGAGAAATATCTATCATATACCATGTCGATAATGAATATCTTCCAGATAATAGGTAAAGTATAGTTGATATTAATGCAATTGTAAATGAACCTAATATGGATGCAAATTCTCCTAGCAACGTTACTCCACCTGAAACACCTTTATCAACAACTATCCATGGTTTGGTTATCAATCTAGGTTTAGTCTTAGATAATGCTCCTACCTCCACAGCCCATGTATCGGCATTAGATACAGCTATAGTTGAAACCAATCCGATAAAGAGTGAAGATAATATTTTTTTATAATGGATGAATATCAATGAGAATATTAGTATTAGTGAGAGTAAAATTGTTCCCGCGCTTGCCCCTATAGCCTGCTTCCAGTTTCTTCCACTAATATCTAGTTTAAATTCATATTGCTTCTTAATATCGGCCTTCCATTTAGTTAATATTGTTGAAGATATAAAGAAAAAGAGTAGTATTAGATATGTCTGCCATCCAGTCATAAATATTATTGATCCAATAAATAGAGATACTATAAATCCATCTCTAGTAACACATTTCCTCCTGTATGATGGATACCCTATGACTAGCGATGTGATGAAGCCTATAGTAAAGTATAGTATTGCATCTTTAAATGTATAATTCATTTATATCACACATTCCTAAATAATATATAGTTTAAAAAATTTAGCTATAGATAAGTGATTATATGAAGGCAGTTATATTGGCTGGAGGGAGAGGTTCAGACTTAAATCCATTAACAATTAATAAGCCTAAACACTTATTACCAATTCTAGGTAAACCTATAATAGTTAGAATTATAGAGGCATTGAAAGATATAGGTTTCAAGGAAATCTATATAGTTGTCTATTATTTTGGAGACATGATAATTGAAAAATTGGGGGATGGAGGTAAATACAATGTAAAGCTAAACTATATTGACCAGGGAAATATGAATGGAACAGCCGTGGCCGTAGAAAAAATAGAAAAATATGTGGAGAATGAGGAAATTTTAGTCGTGCATGGAGATATAACTATAAGTAAAGATATTTTAGAAAAAATGATTGAAAAATATGAGGAACTTAAAGTAGATGCAATGGCTCTTGGGGTAAAGACCAGTCCCGAGAAACTTGATCTAGTAACTCAGCCACAAATAATCGTTGATAAAGAAAATTTTCTTATAAAAACTACACGTAAAGCTATTCTAGATGCAAAACCATTGCTTATAAATGCTGGAGTATATATTTTCAATCAAAAAATATTCGACGCTATTAAGAAAACTTCTCCATCAATTAAAGGTAAGAGGATTATAACAGATTCTCTCGAAATACTTTCCAAGACGGGTAGAGTATATATATATGTTGATGAAGGTAAATGGTGGTATAATTTAAACTATCCATGGGACTTATTAGACTCGAATAAATATTTTCTAGAAAAGATTAGGACGGAGATAAAGGGCGTAGTTAAACCCGGATCCAGAATAATTGGTAGTGTTATAATGTTGGAAGAGAGTATAGTAGAGAGTGGAGCAACGATTATAGGGCCATGCTTTATAGGGAAAAATACAACTATAGGAGCTAATAGTGTAATTGGTCCAAATGCTGTTATCGGAGATAATGTGGGGATAGGACCATTAAACTATATTAGTGGATCTCTAGTTATGGACGATGTTTTAATAAGCAGTCATTGTACAGTTTTCGAGTCAATTATAGGTGATTCATCCTATATTGAAAGCGGTGTAATGATACCATCAATAAGTATCACAGATAAAACTATAAAAGTAACTATAAATAAGAGGAGAATAGATACTGGGAGAAAAAGATTAGGGGCCATTATCTCATCAAATGTAAAGATAGGGGCAAATACAAGTATAGAACCAGGTATAATGATAGGGCCAGAAAAAATAGTTAAGCCGAATAGTAGGGTGTCTAAAAACATTATTTAATAGGCAATAAAATATTAATAATGGGTGTGTATTAAATGATTGAGAACTATCGTTTTGGTGAAATAACTATAAATGGTAAAAAATATCGTAGAGATCTGATAATTCTTCCTGATAAAATAATCGATAATTGGTGGCGTAAAGAAGGACATAATTTATGTATAGATGATTTAAGAGAAGTTTTAGAAGAGGATATAGATATACTTATTATAGGTACTGGATATTATGGATTTATGAAGGTTCCAGAAAAGGTTGTAAACAAATTAAAGGAAAATGGTATAGATGTTATAGTAAAGTCTACTAAGGAGGCATGTAAAGTTTTTAATGAAATGAGCTCCAGTAAGGACAAAAAAATTGCAGCTGCATTTCATTTAACATGCTGATACCTTGAAATAATTGACAACCTTTTAGCAAGATCTATAGCATTTAATCCAAAAATATAGACAACAGGTTCAATACCCTTACCCCCTAGGTCTATGATAACATCATTTTCCCTAAACTCTTTCAACCCATCTATAAACTCCTCTATATTAGAAAATTTATTTCTATCCATATAATGTATCTTAAAACCGGATTTCATTAATACTTTCTCTATATTAGGCATGTATTTTATACATGTACAACTCAAAATATTTCTATTCTTCTCCCTTATTTTTAAAAGAATACTGGCTAAATGCTTAGAAGCCCCAAATTCAGGTTCATGATAAGCATATATATTATTTCTAATAACCGTAATCCTACCCGGAAAACCTGCAACTTCACTTATATTTTTAGCATTTTTTAGAGCCATAACTATATTTGTCCTAACCTCTGGAATCAACTTATAAAAATATTTTATTCCCTTAACAATTTTTAAAGCTTCCTTCAAACTATATATTACTTGACTCATCTCCACAGATAAACCAGATATTTTACTAAAAATTTGTGAACAAACAGTACATGAAGATAGATAGGGATATGTTTTTCTATGAATAGAGCAAATTGTTCCATTAATTCTAGCATACATACAGTTTAAACAAATGTTTTTAATAAATATCTCTGGATCAATATTTTTTGAAGAAATAATGATTTTACACAACTTATCAGAAATATTTTCTAGAAAATCTCTATTTAATCCGGTTTCCATATTTAATATACGTTTATATTTTAATACAGCTGTAGATGACATTGATAAAACTTTTGCTACCTCACTCGGCTTCCAATTATATTCTTCTATAAGTCTTTTAGCAATTCTTGCTCTGATCTGGGGAAGGTAAGTTTTTACAACAATTTCACATGGAGGTCTCAAAGTTTCACCAATATATTTATATTTGTATTCAATATTATATATTGTATTTAACATGTTTATAAACATGTTGAAGTGATAATATGAGTGAAAGATTGTATTGGATTAGAAGGAAGAGTGGAAGAATAGCGTTTATCGGAATAATGACCGCATTAACGACTTTAATGAATCTTATAATGGTTCCCATGCCTCAGCCATTAGCAGAATACGATTTATCCCCAATTTTAATTTACCTTTCTGGTGTAATGATAGATCCGATCACAGCTGGAATTATAATCGCATTAGCCCAGGGAATAGGTGTAACCATCAAGTCAATTAACTTTGGATGGCCATTAGTATTTATACCCGGTGCAATGTTCGTTAGAGGAATTGAAGCCATAATTATAAGTCTTATATGCAGAAGAAAGAAACCTACCAGCTATAGTATTTCTAGCTATGAAATTGTTTCAATGATTATAGGTGTTATATGGGAGACTGTAGGATTTACAGTTGCAGATGTAATTCTCTTTGGACCCGGCATGGCCTTTATAACTCTATTTACGATTGTTGATGCAATATTTATACCAATAGCAATTATAATAGTAGTCGCCGTTCGAAGAAGTCTTAAAATATATAGATTTACATAAAATTTATTCATAAAGTCTTGATAACTTTTTCTCCACCTCTCTATGGGAGATCGTTATAGCATTCGTAGGACAATGTGTTATACATGCTCTACACATTACACATTCATCCATTCTGACTGGATAAGATTTACCTCTTCTTATAACAAATACCTTTGATGGACATACTTTATAACATTCACCGCATCCAATGCATTTTTCATGATTTACCTTAACAAAGGGCATAGCTATACCTCTATTAATTTATATTCTTTTCTACCTAATCCTATTTTATAACCAGCATCTATCTGAATATATGGATCTTTTCCATGAATTTTAAGCCATTTGTTTTCTCCGCTTCTTAGCTTCAGTTTTTCTCCAATAGATGTTGGAACTATTTCTGCCTCATCTATCATTTTTAGTGAAGCATAGTCAACTGCAATGGGGTCATCGGATAATAGGATTCCTATATCTGGTACTATAGGTATATCCGACCATGGTGCACAATCGCATGTAGGTTGTATATCCATTAAATAAGCTATATGGAATGCTTTTCTCCTCTTATTTTTTAAGACAGCCTTTACTGCATCAGCCAAACCTTCTTGAAAAGCTTTTCCAATATTATCCTTCTTTTCAAGTCTATGTATTTCACCTCTAGTCTTATAAGATGTACATCCCATAGCTATGTTTTTTATTACTCCTCCATATCCGCAGGATCCATGGCCTTTTCCATGTGCAAGATTTATTAAAACATCTGAATCATAAATATTTCCAGCAACCTGTATAGTTTTTATCTGCAAATATTTTTCCAATTCGATGTCATAGTAGAAATTCTCCTTTATACCGTTTGCCGGTATTAGTGGTGCACCTATAGATGCATAGTTAAACCCATTTTTTAAACCCACAACTACGTGTTTTAATCCCCATGTATCGGTTATAAATGGTATTCCTCCGATTTCCTTTACATACTCCACTAATATTTGTACAAATACTTGCCTGATATATCGATAGCCAGCTCTCTCCATATCTCCTACATGTATTTTTATGGCGACAATATTCCCGCTTTCAATTATATCATTTAGATTAGAGGTCTCTAAACTCTTTCTAAACAATCTTGGTAGACTATATGTTTTCTCCATTTTCTTAAGCTTAGCTGGGCAAAAATAGATTTTAGAAGCCATAGAATAATATAGCCTAAATAGATTTATATCTTTTTTTATGGACTTGATGATATGTTTAAATATTACTTTATATCAATTATTAAATGTCTAGGTGTTTATTTTGTCTAATGAAGAAGATGTTGAGAAAGAGAGGTTGCTGGCAGAAATAAACTCAATTGAAAGTGAAGTAAATTCGATCGAGGCAAGACTGGATGAACCGTTCAAAACATTTTCGTACATTGATTCTATGTCCACCAGCCTTTCAGCTCGATTAAAAGCGATCAGAGATAGAGGGTATATATTTAAAGCATATTTAGATAAACAGGTATCGGAAATATTTGATAAATGGAATAAAGTTAGGGAAGACTATAAAAATAGAATTGACTATATGATTAGAGACTATAGGTTTAAGATCGCTGGCTTAAAGGATAGATGTAGAGATATTCGTAGAAATATTGAGGATGGATATAAGCCCTATACACAGCTATCTCTTCTAAGAAATGAAGCTGAAGGTTTAAAGGAGATTATCAATAGGTCTGTTGAATCAATCTTAACAGGATTAAAGGAAATAGATAGGATTGTGAGGAATATTGATATAGAAATTTCTGTAGCTGAAAGGGCATTAAATGAAATATCTAAGGCTTCGTTCAAGCTATATGAAGATGAAAATATAGTTGAATGTTTTGATGCAAAGCTTTTGGATAAAGAGAAAAGAAAGGGCATCATATATTTCACTGATAGAAGATTCTTATTTGAAGGATTTAAAGAAATAGTTCTTGAGAAAAAATTCTTTATAGTGACTAAGAAGAAGGTTGTTAGAGAGACCTTAGTAAATGTGCCTATAGGATATATAGATAATATTGCTAGTGGTAAAGTTGGATTTTGGGCTAGAAAGGGGATATATGTTAATTTTAAGCAAGGTCCATATAAACAATTAGTATTTGATTTAAAAGACCATATAATTCCAAGGGTTATAAAAACATTTAATTATATCATTTCAGGTGAAATAGATAGGGATAAGGTTGCAAAAACCGAGAAAAAACCTGAGGAAGGAGAAAAAATACCTATAGTTATAAAATGTCCTGAATGTGGTGCACCAATTAAAAGAGAAATATATAGAGGAGAAAAGACGATTAAATGCGAATACTGTGGAGCAGTAATAAGACTCTAATTTTATTCGCATACCAACTATGGTCTCTCTTCTATCTAAATAGAAATCCTGAGGACTTCTTTCTTCTTTGCATTGTTTAGACACTACTTCTACATTCTAGGAGCATTTAGAGATGAGCATAGCAGGAATATGCTTGCAATGAAACCACAATAAGGCAGTTAAAACTACACATGACTGAGAAATATTAAATGACCTTATAAGCTTAAATCTACTGCAATGAAACCACATAAGTCTTTATCGATATAAAAGAGATAAAATAGAAAAAGATAATTTTATGTGAATTAATCGATTGTAAGTATTAATTTCTCTACGTCAACATAATTAATCATTAAGAACGTTGCTATAAATGTAACTGTTGAGAATGAGGTTATTATGCTAATAGTTCTCCATGTGATCTCTGATATAACATTGATTTTAAAAACTGTAAATAGAATTAGGAAGATACCCATAAATAATATGTAATTGACTATCTGTATCTGACGCATCCCTAAGTAGAAATATATAAGGCTTAATAGGCCTATGGATGCAAGTATAAATAATGGTATTGTAATTAATATATAGAATATTGTGATGAAATTTAATCTATAATTATCAAGCGATAATATTGCATATGTTGATAATATTGTAATGATTGTTGATATTATCGAGATACTTAAAGTCTTTCCAAGCCACAACTCTTTTAATTTCATAGGACTGCATAATATTGTTTCTATAACTCCTTCTCTTTTCTCTCTAACAATATTATTGCTTAGACTAAATCCTATCATTAATCCGATGATTAGAGGAGTATAGGGCATAAATATATACAATAGTCTCTCTTTAGAAGTAAATAGAAATGTTCCTAGAAATAATAATACACTAGATAACGATGCTCCTAGATTTTTACCCCTAATAGCCTCCATAAACTCCTTTTTAATTATAATAGATGTGAGACTCATATTAATCACCTACTATCTTAAGATATATATCATAGAGACTTTTTTCCTTCCTCCTAATATCAATGACCTTCAATCCCATTATTGTTAGAAACTTAAGAACATTAGATATATTATCGTCTTGATAGAAAATCTTTATGGAATTTCCAATTAAATTATATAAAATTCCCTTATTATCTAAATATCTAGATGCCTTTACAGCATCTTCAATACTTTTGAAAGTAATTTCTATAGATTTTCTTTCAAAATTATGCATTAACTTTCTTATAGAATCTAATGCTACGATCCTCCCATTTACTAAAATAGCTACTCTCAAACATAATCTCTCAACTTCATCGAGGTCATGTGATATTAGAAATATAGTTACATCCTTCTCCCTAGCTAATCGGAATATTAAATTTCTTATCATAATCTTAGCTTCAGGATCTAGACCAGATGTAGGTTCATCCATAAATATGATTTCAGGGTCATGTATTAATGCTCTAGCAATTGCTAACCTCCTCCTCATTCCTCTAGAATAATATCCTACTCTCTTATTTCTCTCATTATATAATCCTACTAAATCTAGTAACTCTTTAATCCTCCTATCTCTCTCGGTATTATTTGACATTCCATATATCTGGCCATAGAAATCTAGGTTTTCATACGCTGTAAGCCTACTATATAACCCATCATTCTCTAAGACAACTCCCACCTTCCTCCTTAAATTAATATTCTTACTAAGATCTTCTCCAAGGACTAAAGCCAACCCCGAAGTAGGCTTCATCAAACCCAGTAATATCCTTAGAGTAGTCGTCTTCCCAGCTCCATTAGGACCCAAATAGCCAAATATCTCCCGCCTCTCAACATTAAATGATATATTATCTAATATAAGTCTATTATTAAGTTTCTTCACTAGACTATCTACTATAATTACTGGTTGTCTCATCCAGAACCACCTTATACTCTCTTAAACACTCCCCTCCTAACTATCGACCAGTAGCTATAGAATATGATCCATATAGTTGAAGCTGGAAACACCGCATATAGCCAGATCCTGTATACTTTAAAGGCAGCTAATACATTTATGATGAAGTATATGATGATGTTCAATATATATGCTCTCTTCTGCCACCCATATCTCCTAATAGTAGATATGGCTTGGAGAGCCGCGTATCCATCTCTAGTTAATACATACTTCCCATTCTCTAGTGTTACTAAACCCTTAAGCTTCTTCAGGTGGAAATCGAGCTTGCCACTACTTTCTATACCTAATTCCCTCTTCAATTCAGAGAATCCCATAGCTTTCTTAGAGAGTATTTCAAGAATCTTTATCCTTAATGAATGCGAAATAGCTTCAAACTCCTCATCTTTCATGTAAATCACCACAAATTATGAATAAATTTTCCTATTTAATTCTAACATCATTGACTATATAGTCAACAACTATTGACTACCTCTAGATTATAAAAATAGCTTTAGCCATACTCTATGACAATTATTCTTCGGTGTTCTTAAATTCTTCCGATAACCATAATAGCTGTATATAATTAGTAGATTCTATAGTATAGTGGCTAAAATATTCTATGCTACTAACCTTCGGTAAATCCTGATGTCTTCCCATCCAATATGGAAGTAGATAGAATATTAAGTTAAATGATAATTCTCATATTGAATTGGATTTATATATGGATAATATTTCTCAGCTATGTTAACCCATTTCTCCTTAACTTTATTTTCATCCACTATTTTTCCCTGAGAATCGCGCAGATTTATAAACTTATACTTCCTATCATATATTAATGGTATTAAGTCTATTATATCGAAAAATCTTAGTAAACCATGGAAAACTATTCTTTCATCGACGATATTCCTATCATATATTTTTGTCTCTATGACATCGATATATGAATATAACATATTTTCAAAAAACATTTCACTTATCCTATCATCCATAGCGGATGCAAAAAACGAGTAGATAGCGCCTCTACCATTACCATATATACTTATATCTTTAACATCTTCTCTCATAAATAGATAATCTATACCTCTGATAACATCATATACTCTCATAGCTAGGGTACTTGTAGACAACATGTAAGAATCATATGTAAGCTTAAACTCGGTTCCATATATATCATATAATCCAGCTGGATTTATCTTCCTAGTTTTTACTCCACCAATACCTCTAACATCCAATATAAATGCATTATAACCCTTCTCTAAGAAACTTTCTATCAAATCCATTCTATTTAAAATATCTTCTGTACCATTTTCAAATACAAATAGTATTGTAGGATTTTCGCCACTTTTAATCATAATTGACGTCAAAATTATATCTGGCTCACTAAAGAAAAATATTTTCTCACAAATATAGTTACCATACTTGAAATCCTTAATGATTCTAGGATAAATTTTGCCACGATAATCATCTATATTAAATAATTTTTTAAGTAGCTGTCTAATATCCATTTTATATCTATTAAGCATATCTATCGGAATTCTACGTCTCTTAAATCTATGCTTTCTAAAATATTTTAAATTTAAATCAAAAATGGTTTTAGCCCTAGGATAATCTTCCAAAATTTGTCCACTTTTAGTTACATTCAACATATTTGGATTCCATATATCTATATCCTTTGTCTTAAAATCTCCTTCTTCTCCTTTAAGATGTATTTTAAACCAGTTTACTGCTGCTTCTCGTAGTTGACTAGAATAGTGATGTGTATGTCTTCCAATAAATATCGATATTTTATCCTCTGCATTAAAGAGTCTATATACATTTTTAGCCCTAAAATATGATTTTAATGTACCTTCAATACAGAAGAAATCATATGCAGATGCTCCTATAAGTAGTGGTTTAGGCGCAAATGCTATTAGAAAATCATCATAATTTAATCTATTACTAATTGCACCAAAAATATTTTGTTCAGCATCATGAGCCTGATTAGTCTTTATATAGGCTTCTCTAGAAGTAATATAGTTACATGGAACTGCTACACTAATTCTATCGTCAATCATCATTAGATATGATGTCTGTGTACCTCCGCCAGAGCTTCCCGTAACACCTATCCTATTCACATCTACTTCTCTTCTAGTATATAGATAATCTACTCCCCTCATAGCATCATATATAAAATATCTAGCTATATTTGATCCAGTCAAAGTGCATTGAAGCCCAGCATATGAATGTTCATATGTACCCCATCTAACAATCTCCCTTTTATTTATAGGATCCCAATATTGAAGTCTCTCCCCCTGACCTATTGGATCAATAGCAAGGACTATAAATCCATTGTTAACCAGATCTATACATACTCTCTGATATAAATCATAGGCCTTCGCATCTCTAGCATGACCACATAAAAATAGTATTGCAGGCATAGGTTTATCAAAATTTTCTGGTACATATAGAAGGGCAGTGACATAAAATTTTGGTAAACTTTCATACAATATTTTTTCAATCCTATAATTATTTCTATAAATCTTATCTTTTATCTTAGCCTTCATAGGTTCATTAAAGCTTGGTAGTCCACCGATAGATTTTAGAAAAAGCTTTCTTTTCCTCAAAACCAGTTTTCTAACACTATCTATATTTTTTAAAGAATTTTTCTCTTTATCATCCATCCTAAAATACTTTTCAGCCATCTTATAAATATAATTTAAATACTGATTTTCAACATCATAGTATCCATCTACAAATGGTTTAAATATTTCAAATCCATTCATAAATAATCTACCTAATACTATTTATATAATCGTTATTCTCAATCTATATTTGTGATAATATGAAATTATGGGAGATTACTGGCAGTAGGTTTGAGGAAATAGATAAAACTGTAGCGATTCTTCCAGTCGGGAGCATTGAAAGACATGGAGACCATCTCCCCTTAGGGACAGATACAATTATACCGTTTGAAATGGCATTAGAAGTTGAGAAGAGGAGGAAAAATATAATTATATTGCCTCCAGTATATTATGGCTCATGTAGAGGATTAAAGTTTCTTAAAGGTACATTTGATATCGATCCAAATATACTTTACAAATATGTTTTGGAAATCATCTTGGAGGCTGCTAGAAATGGTATAAAATTATTGGTAGTATTGAATGGACATGGTGGAAATAATATTCCGTTAAATATGGCTGCGAGAGAAGCTGCATATAAATCTGATATAAATATAATTATATTAAACTGGTGGACAGACCTAGCTAAAGAGATGAGGGCAAGTCTATTCATAAATCCAGGTCATGCAGGTGAAGATGAAACAAGTATAGTATTGACATTACATCCAGAGCTAGTTGAGATGGATAAGGCTTTTGATAAAACTGTGCTAACGCCAACTGTAAGAATATATTCTAGAAAAATTAGTGCTAAAATATATGATAGAGGGTTAACAGGGTCTGCGAGTAAAGCTGATGAGAGAAAGGGCAAGCTATGGTTTGAGACAATAGTAAGTGATATAATTAAAATTATTGATGAAACATTAAAATATTTGAGAGAGATGGATGAAGGTTAAGATCGAATGCGATAATAGAAAGAAAATAGAGGGGAGTCTATGATAAATGTATTTATAATCCCTCATTTTCACTTTGACTCCGAGTATAGAAAAATATATGACGAGTATTTAGAGATAGCTTTTCAGAGAATATTGGAGTTTTTAGATACAGCTAAAAATTACGACGACTTTAAGTTCGTATTAGATCAGATAGTTTTATTGGAGCCATTTATTAAACATTTTCCGGAAAAATATGTTGAGTTGAAGAGACTTATAGAGGAAGGTAAAGTTGAAATTGTATGCGGAATGTATGCAATGGCTGATACAAATATTCCTTCAGGAGAATCTCTGATTAGACAGATATTGTTTCATAAAAAATGGTTAAAAGAGAAATTTAATGTGGATTCCAGGGTTTTATGGATGATCGATGTTTTCGGACAAAATGCTCAGATGCCGTTGATATGTAAACATACTGGTATAAGATATTATGTTTTTTCTAGAGGGGCTGTAAAGAATTTAAGACAGGAATTTATATGGAGAGCGTTAGATGGATCGGAAATAGTAGGTATATGGCTTCCAAAAAGTTATGGAATACCCTTACCTGAGAAAATAGACATGTTAAAATATTTAGAGGAGATATTTAGACAACTTCTAAAATATTCTAGTCAAAACATAGTGATTTTTACAGATGGAGGAGATTTTGCACATCCTAACGTAAAGTTATATAGATTATTGATGAGTAGAAAATTTAAATATGGAGACCTATCGTTTAAATATGCTCTTCCATCACATATATTTTCCAATTTAAATATAAATAGGATGCCTGTATTTAATGGTGAATTTAACCCTATATTTCAAGGAGTATATAGTTCTAGAATAAAAATATTGCAGCATAATAGAAATATTGAGAGAAAGATAGTTTTAGCTGAAAAACTTTCAACTATATGCTTTATGCTTGGAGAAAAATATTTGAAAGAAAATATTGAGGAGGCTTGGAAACTATTATTGTTCAACCAATTTCATGACATTATTTGTGGATGTCATATTGATAAGGTATATGATAGAGCTATGGAGAGATATAAAGAGGCTGAAAACATTGTAGAAAAGATTGTTGAGAAAAGTTTGGATAGAATTTCTAGAGAAATAGATGGGAGAGATAATGGGCAAGCAATACTTGTATTCAATGAACTTCCATGGAATAGGACTGATATAGCTGAAATAGAGATACCTAAAAGTAAAGAGAAAGTCAGAATTGTTGATTATAATGGAAATGAGGTTGATTATCAGATTATTGAGGAGAATGATAAGTCTGTTAAAATAGTTTTTGTGGCAGAAAATGTTCCATCATTTGGTTATAAGATATATTATGTGGAGAGAGGAGAAGGATCTTCTAAAAACATTATTAGATGCGGAGATAATTTTGTTGAAACTCCTTATCATAGAGTAGAGTTTCCTATGTATGGTGGAGTAATATCGAAAATTATCGATAAAAGGATTAATGAAAACTTTGTGAATAATGATAAACCATGGTTTAACTGCATAGTATATGAGCCTGATAACGGAGACCTCTACGAATATAATATTAAATGTATACCTACAAAACTATATTCAGATTTAAAGAAATACCCTATACCGGATGCAGATAATATCAATGTTTTCTACTCTAAAGACGAAGTTATAGGAACATTTATAGAGGAATGCGGTCCAGTTAGAGCGGTAATCAAAGCATCTTCATGGAGCGATTTAAAGGGAATAAAAATATATTCAAAAATATATCTCTACAGCAAGATTCCGAGAATAGATTTTGAGACCGAGATTAAACCTATTGGAAGAAATTATAGGCTCAGAATAATTTTCCCAACATCTATTAGAAATGGAGAGATATGGCATGAGATACCATTTGGAGCATTGAGGAGAGAGGAGGGGGAATATCCAGCTCAGAATTGGATTGACTATAGTGATAGATATAAGGGTATAGCTTTAATAAATGATGGAATTCCAGGGAACAATATTGTGGATGGGATACTGGCTTTAAGTATATTAAAATCAACTGCATTCCAATATAAGGGAGAGAGTATCAAGGGATTTGAGGAAAATACTATACATAGATTTAGATACTCTATATATACTCATAAAAATGACTGGAGAACTGCAAATATACCTAGAATAGCTAGAGAATTTACATCTCCACTAATATGCTATAAATTTATCTCAAGATCGGGGGGAAGTCTTCCCGAAGAAATAAGCTTTATAGAAATATTTCCAGACAATATCCATATTTCAGCACTATATGTTGATGGAAATAAAATTTATATGAGGATGAATGAGTCAAAGGGGGTGAATACGGAGTTTAGGGTAAAATTACATCCAAAAATATTTAAAGATATAAATATATTTGAAACAAATGCTCTGGGAGAGAAGATATCTGAAAAAATATTTAAAGAAAATATATTTAGGATAAAGATAAATGGCTTTGGATTAAAGACACTATGCATTAATTTTAGATAATCAGTGTTCAAGTAAATGTAGTATAGTTTTTATCCCCTTTATATGACATATTGTTTTAAGTTCCTCAGAATAGTCTCCATAAACCATTATCCAATGAAATCCCTGCCAGTCCTCCAGTATTTTAGATGCATTCTTAACCTTTACTTCAACCTGAGATCTACATATTCTCAGCCTAGGACTTCCAACAACTTTTCCAGTTATTATTAACATTTTATCTAGATTAAATGATAATCCAGCAATAGTCACTACACCCTCTTCAAAATATGGTTTAGGAGTTGCACCATAGTTTGATTCATGATGAGTTCTAACCTCATATTTTAATCTCTCCTTCCCATATCCAAGCATTTTTGTAGGAGAAGTACAGTGTGCCAGTATTAGTGTTCCATCTTTCTCATTTACCGTTGGATCATTGAAGAAAGCAGGTTTACTGGAAATATGTCTCATTAAATAATGTAAAATCATTGCTGTAGCATCGGCTTCACATGTAGCTACATATCCCATATCATTCAATATGCTAAAGGACATACAGGGAGTAGCTTTAGTTTCACCGACAAGTCTACTCAAACAATTTACTGTAATCCAATCTGAATTATTTTCCTCTAAATATTTCTTTAACACTAGGTGGTATACTGCCGCCCGCACCAGTTTTTCACTAGTGGGTTCTACAATCCTTACGGCGTTAGATACAAAGTTTTCCACAATTTTCTCAGCCTCCTCTCCCTTTTCCTTCAAAAATTTATTAAAATCATTTGTAAATTCATTATATGTATAAAATTTTACATCAAATCCATATGTTTCCATACCCTTTTTAAGAGTAGGCCATCCTCCAAATGCACTATTAATCGGACCTACACATACAAGTTTTGTATGTGAAAGCTTATATAGTCCATAGATAGCTCTAATAATTGATTTAAGTTTCTCAACATCTCCCTCAACTATGAAAACTTTGTTATTCATTTTTCTTTCTTCCAAATATTTTATGGCTGGAGGTGTAAATAGTGTTCCAGCATAGGTATTTGGTCTAAATTTATCGAAAAATACTACGTATTTTGATGCAGATATAATTGCATATATAAGACTTCCAGGATCCCATACACCTATTGGGAAAAATACTAGCACTATGTTTAGGTCTGCCTCCATAAGAGAATTAAATTTATCCATTACATCATTAATATTCTGAATTTCTATCATTGATAGAAGCTCTAAATCCTTTCCCTCATCAATCAATGATTCTACTATTTTCTCCATTTCCTCTTTAATAGTGTTTTTCTCATCCTCATAGTCTTTTCTACATCTAATAAATCCCCAATACCCGTTTTCAACAGGCTTTTCTGAAAGCCAGTGTTCAGAAGGTTTAGATACAATTAATCTAACTTTAAAAACCATGCTTCCACCGAAATATAATAAGGAGAATTATTTTAATATTCTTTAAGTTTATATTAATATATTGTGATAAAATGTTGCTCGACACTATATGTATTGGAGAATCTATAATTGATTTAATTCCTATAAACGGTAACATATATAAGGCTTGTTTTGGAGGTTCTCCGATGAACACAGCCATAGCCTGTTCAAAACTCGGATTGAAGACCGGAGTATTAACATGCATAGGAAACGACTTACTTGGAGAAATATTTATAAAAACATTTAAAGAGAATAATATAGATATATTGGGTGTTAAGAGAAGTAAATATAGGACTACATTATCAATAGTCATAAAACTTCCAAAATATGGTAGAGAATTTTATTTTTATAGAAAGCCTTGGAGTCTAAGTGCAGATACAGAGTTAACGATAGATAAAAATGATATAAAATATGTTTTATCCTCTAGAATGATACATTTAACTGGATTTATCTTCTCTCAAGAACCGGCTCGAAGCAATCTGGAAAAACTGGTAAATATAGCTAGGGAGAATAATAGAGTTATATCATTCGATCCCACTGTTAGAAAAGATGTTTGGCCAAATATTGATGTAATGAAGAAAACGTTGCTTAAAGTTGCTGAAAACAGCGATATTATTTTAGCAACATTAGATGAATATAGATATTTATATGGAGGTAGAGAGGTAAAAGATGTTATTAAAAAGCTTTGCTCGAAAAACTTTAAAATGATTGGAATAAAGATGGGTGAAAAAGGCGGAGTATTAGTAAAGGATGGAGAAATCGTTGAAATGCCAATATTTAAAGTTGATGTAAAGGATACTGTAGGTGCTGGCGATGCTTGGAACGCTGCAGTACTATATGGATATCTAAACAATTTGGATCTGGAAGATATGATTAGAATTGCAAATGCAACTGCAGCTATTAAATGCATGCATGTAGGTGCAATAAATGGATTACCGACTATAGACGAGGTAAGAAAATTCCTGAAGAGAAGGAAGATACCTGAAGTAAGAAAAATAAGTTTATTTAAATGACCTACAATTTGGACAATAATATTTATATGCATATGGTACCCAGACCATTGGAGTATTACAGTCCGGGCATGGAAGACCTTCACCATAAGGCGGCTTTGCTACAGTTGTACCACCATTACTTATAACCCAGCTTTCTATAGCATTTTTCCAATTAGTTTTATCAGAAATTCCTCTAAACCTAAATGTATATAATCTAAAACCTTGTTCTAATTCGCATCCAATAGTTATCTCTGCTCCGCTTAAAGGATATTTTCTATACTCTACTAATCTAACACTATTTAGGGGGATTGTTAAGCTACCTGGATTACTTAAATATCTATAAACATCTTGCAGTGAAAGAGTTTTTCTAGAAATCAGTCTTCTACCGATTCCAAATGGGGTTCTAGCTGCCAGTTCACTTGCGAGAAATCCCTCCGCAAATCCTGTTACAACAAAATATAAATTTCTATTAGTTAAAACTAGATGTCCGACCTGATATCCTCTAGCAATGCCCTCGACGATTACCTTCGAGGCCTCCTCAGGAGATGTGGGCGGTGAAGACTGATACATATTTACGTCTCCCTCCTGCATAATTATCTGCTCGGGTACGGACATACCATCACCACATAATATTATCATCAAACATTTTTTTAAACTTAATGATTAATAATGTCCATATTAATCAACGAATAATTGATGAAGAAATGGATGATAGAAATATCCCTAAATCCTGAGATTATTTAAAGAATTGGATAGATCTAAGCATATTATATATCTTTAATATTCCCCGACTATTCCTCTTTCTTTTGCATATTCTATAGACTTTAAATACACATTATATCCTATTGATAAGAGAATTATAGCGGATATTAGTAATGGTATTAGTTCATCAATCATATCTATTATAGGCTCTCTTCTCAGCATAGCTCGTCTCAACATTTCTAAAATATATGTTTGGGGAAGAATTTTTGATATAATCTGCAGCGATTGAGGTAATAATTGGTATGGAAACCATACCCCGGATAACAAGCTTCCAAGCATTGTAAAAAACCATGTTACTGGATCCCATCTCTTAGTAATTACCTGTATACCTGCGCTTATCATTCCAAGACCCCACATAACTGCTACACCTAGAATAATAACTATTATTGCTGAAATGATGTTTATGTTAAACGTTGCACCAAATATTATTGCTACAACAATATATACTAGAAACTGAAGTATTCCTATAACATATCTAAATAATACTGATCCAATAACTATTTCATAGAGTTTTGCTGGAATTAATAATCTCCACATCAGATTCCATGGATTTATGGCCATGCTAGGAGCATCTATAGATGCATATATAATATAGTTATATGACATCCCTATAAGGAGGAAAGAAAGGAAGGAACCATATTTAGATATATATTCGCTTTTCTGTAAGGTTACACTTGTACCTAGATATGCATAGGTTATTGCTCCTATGACTGTATTGAGTATCCAAAAGAAGACTTCATATTTATAGGAAAACCAGTCTCTTATATCAATATATATAAAACCTAAAAGTCTTTTAATCTTCATTCATCCCACCTTTGATGATTTTAGCTATAATTTCTTCGATATCCATACCTCTTCTATTGAATAAAACTATTTTAAGCCCATGTTTTAAAGCTAGCTCTAATACCTTGTTCGCAGTATCTATATCCCCAGTCTTCACAGAAAAATCTATCACAAACCTATTCTTATTAACAATATCTATGTCATCCATCTTTTTAACGTTTCTAACAAAGTCTTCAAACAAGTTTTTAGAACAAGCATTTACCTTTAATGTAAATATATGATTACTGTTTCCTGGAATAAGCGTCTTTAATTCATCTACAGATTTAATGGTAACAATTTTACCCTTACTTATAATCGCAACTCTATCACAAGTTTCTTCTACAAGTTTCATGTTATGCGTACTTAGAAATATAGTTCTATCCCTGTCTCCAAAATGTTTTCTAACCATTTCTCGAAACCTTTTTGTAAATAATATATCTAAACCTTTTGTCGGTTCATCTAAAAACAATACAGGTGGATCTGGAAGTAAAGCTCTAGCTAAAGCAACTTTCTGCTTCATTCCCTGAGACAATCTTTGAAACCATTTGTTCCATGAATCTTCTTCTAACTCCACTATTTTCAAGACCTCCTTTACCCTCTCCATGGGATTTGATAGAAGATATGCAGATGCATAGAAATATAAATTATCTATCGGTGAGAGACGCCGATAAAATCCTCTAAAAGAATCTTCAGGTAAAACTCCAATATTTTTTCTTACCTCAAGGCTCTCCTTTACTACATCGTATCCCCTAACTCTGGCATAACCCTCGTCTGGAATAAGTATTGTAGTTAAAATCTTTACAGTAGTAGTTTTTCCAGCACCATTTGGTCCTAGGAAGCCAAATATTTCTCCTCTCCTAACTTTAAATGAAACATTTTTTAAAGCAACGACCCTTTCAACCCTATTTCTTCTCAACAGTATATTTTTAACCTTGCTTTTAAATGAAGTCTTATCATATATTTTAACCAGGTTTTCTGCCTCGATTGAATATATTTTTCTCCTCCAAGACAAAAATTATTGATTTTAAAACAATTTTTTAACCTTTAAAATAATTAATGTTTATACCGATATATAAACATTATTTCCTAGCATGTATCTGATATTATCAATTTAAGGGCTTACTTGGGAAAATCAGATCTCTAAATATTATGGGAGTTTCAATTTTACTTTAAACGATTTTAAGAAAAGATATTTTGAATGTTTCCATCTAACCGATAGGTTTAAATACTCTTATACGAAATAAATTTTTGGCTAAAAATCTTTAGGCTAAAAATTTTTAGGTAAGACATTATGTTTGTGAATCGTGAAAGTGAACTGAAGGAGTTGTCGAAATATCTAGATATGAATAGGGATATACTTATATATGGATTAAGAGGCATAGGTAAAACTGCTTTGTTAAAAAATTTTTATAGACAACTTTTAGATAAAAATATTAGTGCTATATTTTTAGATGGATTAAAGATCGTTTCCCCCTCGATATTGGCTAGATATTTAGGAGTAGAGTACACTAACCCCTATGATATATTGAATACGTTATCTAGTATTAACTCAGTTATATTAATCGATGAATTCACAACCATATTTGATGTTTTCAGCTCCTATCAACCTTATAGAGGTAGATCTTCCGTTGCAAGACATTTTAGGTCAATAGTATTGGAGAGAAGAGAGAGAAGACTCCCACCAATAATTATATCTAGCTCAGCTTTAGGAGTAGTTCATAGAGAAATAAAAAAATATTTTGGACCTCTCTTCAGAGAGTTTAAGCATATCTTTATAGGCCCGCTAGCCATCGAGGATGCTGCGAAAATAGCCTTAAAATATGTTTCGGATAGAAATATTGCTATAGCTATTGCAGAAATTTCTCAAGGACATCCATGGTATACTATAGTTTTAGCCACTGATTATCCCATATATAGAGATCCTAAAAAAACGTTGGAGAATAGTCTTGAAAAAGGGGATCTAAACATCTATTTTACAGCACTATATAATGCATTAACACCTAAGGAGAAAATTATAGTACATATTGTTAGTAGAGGGTATAATAGGTATAGCGATATAGAGAAATATTTGATGGAAGACCCTACAATATATTTGACTAGATTAGTTAATAGTGGAATTATATATAAGGTGAAAAAGCGTAGAAAGGAATCATATTATTTTATTATCGACAAACTTTTCAAGTCATGGCTTGAATTACAGGATATTGTAGGACTTTCAAGAAAATCCTTGGAGAAAATATTTGTATCAAATATCTCTTTTGAAGCATTGATTAGAGAATTATTTATAAATATAGTTACTCCTACAGAGATAAGGGATGAAAAGAGATCCATATATATCTTGAATCCAGTAAAACATGTTGTAAAGACAAACTGGTCTGGAATAGATATAGATGTTTTAGCATTTATTGACGAAAATACTGTAAATATTTTTGAATGCTATTTTGGTGAGAAGGCTGGCATAAAGAAAATAAGACAGATTTTAAAGGCATCTAAAATAGTTTTAGATAGAGGGTATAAGATAAACATCGCTGGATGTATATCTTACTTCGGATTCAAAGAAAATATTTTAAATATAGCTAGAAAGCATAATATTGCATTAATCTCTAAGAGACAGCTGAAGAAAATAAAGGAGATAAATGGTTTAAAATATTTTCCATTCTAGTCTCTCAACATATATCTCTCTATCATATCCTTAGCATTTTCTCGCTTTTTCTGATGATCCAAAAGGAATTTAACCATTTTTTCAGCCAACTCTCTTTTGCATTCTCCGCATAATCTTTCCCCATTTCTACATTCATCAAATATTTTCCGCATCTTCTCATCGTTTTTCTCAATTAGAAAATAGAAGTATTGATATACTGGGCATATAAGCGGATTTCCCCCATATTTTCTCTGCTCCTCCTTTGTAGGTCTTCCACCAGTAAATGCATTCATTATCTTCCTCCTAACGTCTTCAGGCTTATCTATTGTAAATATACATGTCTCAGGGATACTTGAACTCATTTTCCCCCCTTTGCCAAGTCCTGGAAGAAATTTTCCATGAATTATTGCAGGCTTATAGAATCCGAGTTTAGGATAAATGTCTCTAGCTACACGGAAATGTGGATCTTGGTCTACAGCAAGCGGTATTAGACATGGAACATTTTTACCCTGCTTTACTGATTCAAGTATTGCTGGAACCGCCTGCATACTTGTAAAAAATATTTGACCGATGTTATTGCTCTCCTTAAATCCAAATACAGCTCTAGCTGTCGAGAAAGTAATGTGCTTTGCAAATCTTATTGCAAGTGGATATAGTGTCTTGCTATACTCTGTATCTAGAAAAATATATGTTTTATCTGGATCAAATCCTATTGCAATTATATCTAATATATTTTCATAAGAATATTTTTTCACAGTCTCCAGTGTAAGTTTATGTTTAAACAGGAATTTCTCATCATCGGTTATCTGGAAATATAGTTTTGCATTAAATTTCTCTTGAAGCCATTTTGTAAATATCCATGGAATCATATGTCCAAGATGGGTATGGCCTGAGGGCCCTCTACCAGTATATAGTATAAAGTTTTCACCTCTCTCATACATGTCTAAAAGCCAGTCCAAATCTCTATGTGCAAAAAATATTTTTCTCCTCAACATATAATGAAGTCTACCAGCATGCTTTCTCAATCTATTTAATATATCTTCTGATAGAGGCTTTATACCAAAATCTATTATAAGTTTATTATAGTCTACCTCTCCCTTAACCTCCCATGGAGTTACAATGAAATCCTGATTCAAGTAAATCACTTAGTAAAATAGAATTCTAAATGACTATAAAAATTTTTATATTGTATCATAGAGTGGTAATATGTATGGATAAATATATTTGGGTAATAGTATTCATAATGGCGATCGGCTTAATATTCATATTATATACACTGTCTAGAAGGGAGAGAGGAGTCTTTAATATAGATGAAATTATTGAAGCCAATAAAAATCTAAAATCATATAAAGTATATTTTCTGGGATGGGTTGTAGAGTACTCTAATATAAGTGTTGAACGCTACTATGTATATCATGATAAATTTACATGGATTTCTCCTACATGGTATATTGTTGATATAAATGGAAATGTAGTTGAACATACCTATATAGAGAGACTTGTAAATATGTCGCGTAAATGGGGTGTAAAAATTGTCCCACTGATTGCAAATAAAAACTTTGATCCAGATATCGTTCATAATATTCTTAGAAATAGTTCTCTTATGAATAAGACTATTAAGAATATTGTAGACATTGTTTTAGAAAGAAATTATGATGGAATAAATATAGATTTTGAAGGTATACCTGCAGAGGATAGAGAATACTTTACATTATTCCTGAAATATTTGAGTATTGAACTTCATAAGTATAATAAGGTTTTAACAGTAGACGTTCCTGCAAAAACATATGACGTAAAGGAAGGATGGAGTGGAGCATTTGACTATAAGGAAATAGGAAAATATTGTGACCTAGTTATATTAATGATATATGATTATCATTGGTCTGGAGGTAATCCGGGTCCAATCTCACCACTATCGTGGTTTAATAATGTACTTGAATATGCTTTAAAGACCATTCCAAGAGAGAAAATTGTTGCGGGTATACCTTTCTATGGATATGATTGGCCTATCTCTGGTAGAGGCAGGGGGGTAACATATAGTCAGGCATTAAAACTTGCAGAAAAATATGGATGCAAAATATTTTTTGATAAAGATAGTGGTGAAGCATATTTTAAATATAGCTATAGATTTGAACATCATGAAGTATGGTTTAATATTGCGAAAAGCAGTGAACTTAGAATAAAAAGTGCTTTAGAAAAAGGTATAGATAAGATAGCTGCATGGAGAATTGGACAAGAAGATCCAGAAACATGGAAGGTAATAGAAAAACCATAGTTATTTATCTCCTCTATATAAATACTTTATTTCATTAAATCCGTATTCAGATCCCTTACCCTTTAAAGTTATCTTCCAGAATGGTATATTATATTTCTTAGCAACTATCTCTGCAATTCTAAGCCTACAGAAAGCTCCCTGACATCTACCAAACATTGCTAATGTCCTAAACTTTATACCATCCAATGTAACTATACCCCCTATTTTCTCTATACGTTTTATGGCCTCAATTATCTCTGCCTCTGTAACATATTTACATGTACAAATAATTCTTCCATAACATGGATCTCTTTTAATCAATTCTTCTCGCTTTTTAGAGGGGAGATTCCTAAGCCTAGTTATACTACTTCTATATGGGTTCCATTTATCTTTTTTAATTAACTTTATGTCCAACCTATTTTTAATTAGATTCTCAATATAATGGGCTATAGCTGGTGCAGATGCTAATCCAGGAGACCTTATGCCTGCAGCGTTTATAAATCCCCATGGATCATTGTAGGCTTCTAGTATAAAGTCTCCTCCAGATGGCTCCGGTCTCAAACCTGCAAACGTCTTAATAATCTTGCTTTTAGGAGGAAGTTTTTTAACGAGCTTTTTCGCCCAATTCCATACATATTCCAATCCCTCACTACTTGTAGATGTATCCTCCTTAGCATCTATAGGTAGGTCTTGGGCTGTAGGACCTATCAAAAGATTATCTTCAACTGTGGGCACAATATATACTCCCTTAGTCTTAGATGTAGGTACTGGATGTAAGATTCTATTAATATTCGATATATTTTCATCAAATAAATAGTATTCACCTTTCCTTGGATGGATTTTAAAGCTATTTATTCCAGCCATTCTAGATATTTTATCAGCATATAGTCCAGCAGCATTTATCACTATATCTGCTCCAATAAAATCTTTATTTGTATCAACGCCTCTAATTTCTCCATCTACTATCCTTATATCTCTAACCTCTGTTTCAAAAAATACTTTTACACCATTATCCACAGCATTTTCAACCAGACCTATAACAGCCTCCCATGGCTCTATTTCTCCAGATGTAGGGGCCCATAGACCTGCAATAGCATTTTCCGAAACATTTGGCTCCAAACCATATAGCTCCCCATTATAAACTATTTTTAATCCAGGAACATGGTTTATCTCTCCATATTCCATATATTTTTTAAGTTCTTTTATATCTCTATCATCGAAAGCAAGCATTAGTTCTCCACACCATTTTACCGGAATATCTAGCTCTTTAACCCATCTATGCCATAACCTATTTCCCATAGCACAGAGTGTTGCCCTCATAGGATATTTATTAGGATCATCTTCATGTCCGGGATGTATTATAGCTGTATTTGCTTTGGTTGCACCCCATCCTACATCTGGTTCCTTCTCAACAAGAAATATTTTAAGATTCTTATATTTGCTAAGTAGACGAGCTATAGATGCTCCAATAATACCAGCACCGATAATGATAACTCTATAAACTCTCAATAGATCACCCATAGTTTTGGAAATACCATCTACAGTCATCTCTAAATATACATATATCACATTTAGGTTTTCTTTTCATACATATCTTTCTACCATATTCGATTAAGGCTAGATGTATGAAAACATATTTTTCATAGCTTTTATCCAAATATTTTTCCAAACTATTTCTAATATCTTCATATATTTTACTACTAGTTAATCCAAGCCTATACACTATCCTTGAAATATGAGTATCTACAGGCATTATGGGATATTTTAAACAAAATAATAATATTATATCTGCAGTCTTATATCCAACTCCGGGTAAAGATAATAAAAATTTTCTAAGCTTCATCGGATCCATTTCAAATATTTTATTAAAATCTCCACCGAACTCATCCATGATTATTTTTGAAATAATTTTAAGCCTCCTAGACTTAATTCTATATAGGCCTGCCCCCTTCAAAGATTCTTCGATCAAATAGATAGGTGTATCCAAGATATTTTGAGGTGATATAACAATATTTTTCTTCAATTCTTTAAAGGCTTTTAAAGTATTTCTACGATTCGTATTTTGCGAAATAATAGTTCCAACCAATGTTTCAAAGGGATTGATACAGATGTTTTTGGAAAAATTTAAAACCTTTCTATAAAAGTCTTCTCCAAAAAATCTTCTTAAACTATTGTAAATATCCATTAGTTATCACATCCTAATGTTCGATGTAGCTTGTGATTAAAGTAGAGGTATTCCAGCAACATTCTGTAATAATATTTTAATAACTATATTAATATTTTAATGATATAATTTGCTAAGTGAGTTCGATGAATCCCTCGAGTATAAAGAAAATTATGGAGTTTTTAATTAGGGAGGCTATAGTATATCCTACTGGTGAAATATATAGGGATAAACAATCTTTCTCAGGATTTTATACGTTTGGCCATGTAGGTACACTTATAGTAGATAATATTAAGAATCTATGGATAAATAGATTTGTGAAGGGTAAGGAGAGAGTATATTTGCTTTCAGGTACAACATTAACTCCGATAATTATATGGAAAGCTTCTGGACATTTAAAGGATTTCTGGGACCCAGTAGTTACATGCAGTAAATGTAATAGGACCTTCAGGGCAGACCATTTGATAGAAGAAAGGCTTGGAATATCCGCTGAAGGTAAGAGTATTGAGGAATTAGAGAAAATTTTGAGTGAAAACAATATTAAATGTCCAAGCTGTAAAGGAGAATTAGGAAGAGTAAAGAAACACTATTTAATGTTTAGGACGAAGGTTGGAATGGAGTCGGAGGAAAGAGCAGTACTTCGTCCCGAAACAGCACAGATCATATTTGTTTCATATAATAGATATAGAAATGTTTATGGTAAGCCTCCGTTCGGTATAGCTCAGATAGGTAGAAGTTATAGGAATGAAGTTTCTCCGCGTAGAGGATTATTTAGACTTAGAGAATTTGAGCAAATGGAGGTAGAGTATTTCGTTTTAAGAAAAGCTGACTGTCTACCTTATAGGACTAATGATAAGGGGGTTCAGTATAAGCCATATTGTGGATTATGTAAGGAATGTCAGATAAATAATTGTCCATATTTTAGAGAGGAAATAAGAAAAACTATTTTAAGAATAATTACGGCTAAGGAGAGAATGAAAGGTGGAAATGAGGTTATTGAAATATCTGCCGAAAAAGCTGTTAAGGATGAAATCGTTCCGAATGAATGGATGGCATATATATTGGCTGAGGAGACAAGGTTTTTTGTAAACGATCTTGGAATACCATTTGATGCAGTTAGATTTAAGGAAATGCTTCCAGAGGAACGGCCACATTATTCCGCTTCAAACTTTGACTTAGAGATTAGATTTAAATTTGGATGGAAGGAGGTTGTTGGAAACGCTTATCGAACAAACTATGATTTATCTAGACATATGTATGAAAGCGGAGTTGATTTTAGTGAAGAATATTTCGGTGAAAAAGTTATACCACATGTAATTGAACCATCGTTTGGAATAGATAGAACATTCTTAGCCATAATGTCATATACATATATTCCTAAAAAGGTTGATAGAAAATATGACTGGCTTAAACTTAATAAAAGGCTTGCACCGGTAAAGGCTGTAGTCCTCCCATTATTAATGCCTAGAGAATATATTGAAAGGGAAATAAAGCTTGCTAGAAACGTTTGGAGAAAACTTTTGGATGAAACTGGCTTCTTCATAGCATATGATGAGAAAGGAAGTATTGGTTCAAGATATAGAAGATATGATCAATGGGGTGTACCTTATTCAATAACAATAGATGTGCAGAGCCTGGAGGATAATACTGTTACAATTAGAGATAGAGATACTAGGAAACAGGTTAGAGAGAATATGGATAGTCTTTCAGAAAAATTGTTTAGATTAATAAAAGGCTTAGAAAATCTTTCAGCGTGAGATGGTCTCCTCATCTTCGGCTCGTCTCATCTTCATCATTCATATCTATTATTGTAGAAATTTGATTTAAAATTTTCGTAATATCTTTTATACTTTCAATAACTATGTTTGCACCAGCATTTAATAGAATATTTTTAGGCATGAGACCCGTTAATACACCGATAGTATACATTCCAAGTTCTTTTCCAACAACTATATCTGGAGTATAGTCTGAGACAAATATACAGTTATCTGGTCTAGTATGAAAATCTCTTAAAATTCTTTTCAACAAATCTTTTTTAGAAAAATCTTTTCCAATACCTCTATCTCCATAAGCTGTATAGAGTTTATCTACATATTTCATTAAGCCAAGCTGTCTTAACTCTCTCTCAACAACCTTCGGTAGAGATTTTCTTCCAGTGACAACTATAATTTTAAATCCTCTTTCCCTCAGCTTTACCAATGCTTCTATAGCTCCATCTATAACTTTACTTCTACCTCCAAAGTTATCATAGTTCTCTAAAAAATAGTTCCAGAAATCTTCTTTACAAACATTTTTAGGAATAAATTTGTTTAAAGTATCTCGTGCATAATTTTCATAAAAGGTATTCCAGTCAATCGTTTTGCCGTTAAAAAATTTTAGAGATTGATTAAAAACTATATAGAATTTCTCCAAACTGTCTATCAATGTTTGATCTAAATCAAATATTGCAAGCATTAGTAAATCCACCGATCAAATTATAATAGATTAAATACTTCTTCAAACACCCTATATATTTTATTGTATTTCCTATATATCTTTGCATATTTTAAACGTATTTCTGGATCCGGTACATATGTTTCAGCAATATGTACCATCGATTTAACGGCATCCTTAAAGGAGCTAAATATTCCTACTCCGATTGACGCAAGTATAGCTGCACCTAAACATGCTGCATCTATTATTTTAGGAATATTTATATTCATCCCAATAATGTTTGCCTTAATACTATTCCATAAACTACTTCTAACCTCTCCTCCAGTCATAGTTATTCTAGATATATTTATCCCTAAACTCTCATATAGTTTAAGTGTTTCAATGTATTGAAAACCTATACCTTCAAGAATAGATCTAATAAAATGTGATTTGGTATGAGCATATGTAAATCCGATAAACACTCCTTTAGCTCTTGGATTAAATTTGGGTGCTCTCGCACCCCATAAATATGGATAATAAAATAAATTTTCTGAGCCAATAGGAACTTTCTCAGCCTTCCTTAAAATTAAATCGTATATAGATAGGTTTTTAATCCTACTCTCCCTAACTTCTTCATAACAGAAATTATCTCTAAACCATCTCAACGACCCACCAGTAGCATTTATAATTACCTCATATTCCCATGTATCGGGAACTACATGTACACATGTACTTACTCTACCCATTTTATCAGGTCTTGGATTTGATAAAGGTGCCTCAAAATCTGTGCCTGTCCCAGTACCTATATTTATCTCTCCTTCAGAAATAGTTCCTGAGCCGAGTGCCTCGCAAGGTCTATCTCCACCACCCGCAACTATAGGTATACCTTTTCTTAAACCAGTTTTTTTAGAGGCTTCTCTAGAAACCTCTCCAACAATTTCCCATGAACCCCTTAACTCGGGAAGCATCGATAAAGGTATATCGAATTCGTTACATATTTTTTCAGACCATTTAAGCCTATTTATATTAAACATCATTGTACGTGAAGCCATACTATAATCAGTTACAATTTCTCCAGATAACATGTATGTGATGAAATCTTTTGGGAAAATTATCTTAAATATCTTCTTAAAGATATTTGGCTTCACATATTTTAGCCACAATAGTTTGGATAGGGTGTAGATATAGTCTATGGGTACGCCAGTTATATCTAGAATTTCATCTAAAGAAAATTTTTTCTTAACTTTATTGATAAGATTGATGGTTCTCTTATCAAGCCAGATGATGCTATTATATAGTATATTATTCTTTCTATCTATAGGTACAAATGCCTCTCTCTGAGATGTAAGAGATATAGATAAAATATTGTTTGGATCAATGTTTTTTAAAATATTTCTAATACATTCTATAGTAGCATTCCACCAATCCATTGGATTCTGCTCAGCCCAATCAATTCTAGGATGAATTATAGAATATTCTTTAAAACATTCTTTAACAAGTTTTCCATCAATATTATATACAGCTACTTTACATCCACCAGTACCTATATCTATTCCCATTAGAAGTCCATTGTTCATCCAATCTCCCATACCATAATATTATCTATATATTATATTAATATACATTTGAAATCTAATGATTAAAGCTATTCTTAACCAAGAATTATTACTAAAATAGTGGTTGTAGATGAGCATTCCAGTAATATATGTTAGAGGTAGAAATCTTCCAGAAGCATGGGAGAAATCGGTTTTAGAAACATGGTTCAAGGGAATCAGTATTAAGACTGAATACGATAAACCTGGGGATCCACCGAGCAAGGATACTACAATGATAATTGAAGTACTTGAACCTCTAAGTGAGCCTAGAATACATCTTGCAGGTATTCCAGGAGAATTTTCAGATCTAGAAATATATAGGCAGGAAGTCGTATATGGTGTACATGATCATTGGATTGATCCTGAAAGCGGCAAATGGAGCTATACATATCATGAAAGACTCTTCAACTATAGATTTAGGAGAGATGATAAAGGCATTGATCAGATAAAATATGTTGTAGAAAAGCTTTCAAAGGTTCCATATAGTAGGAGGGCTCAAGCAATAACATGGAATCCGAGAATGGATCCATTATCATCTGATCCACCATGTCTACAGAGAATATGGTTTAGAATTTTAGAAAAAGATGGAGTATTCTATTTAAATATGAATACTCATTGGAGGAGTAGGGACGCATTTAAAGCAGCATTCATGAATATGTATGCATTAATAGATTTACAAAAACTTGTTGCAGAAATGATTTCAGAAAGAATTGGTAGAAAAGTTTTGGTTGGAAGATATGTAGATATATCTGACTCATACCATATATATGGATCATATTTTAATGAAATTAAAGGATTTCTAAAAAATATTGAGAAAAGAGACTTTTATAATCCTAGAATAACTATGTCTAGAACTATTAGAAGCGATCATCCACTCGTTAAAAAGGGATTTGAAAAAGGTAAAAGAGAACTAGAACTTGAAAAGAAATACGGGTTAAAGGGAGTTAGAAAATAGTTATTTTAAAAGGATTCTTGGGTCAACTCTATTTATTATTGTGTGATCTTCAACCATATTTAATGCTGTAGCAGCATCATATGCATCGAATAGTGACTTCAAACCATACTGACTCATTAATGTAAATGCAAGTAAATCTATAATATAACTTGTATCTAGGAATATGAGATTTTTAATAGATGTAATTGAAGAGGCTCTATATATAAATTCATTTAAAGAAATACCTTCATTCATCGAAACATAGTAGAGTTCATGTAGCACTTCTCTCGAAACATAAACCTTTCCAAACACACCTCTCTCAATCATATCGATTAATTTCTCTGCAATAGGTTTAAGCCAGTCTTTAGGCTTTACATAGGCATATAGGATATCCGTTTCAATCATCATAACTGTCTCCTACGTTTAGCACGTTTAACAGCATCTTGTCTTACAAGTCTTTCCGCGATTCTTTTCAACTCTCTTCTATCTTTTTTAGTTTTAAGCCAGTTTCTTGACTCGCTAGCAGGTTTAGAGGGTAGAGGAATAACTATTATAAAGCTTCCACTAGGAATGACTATTGCCCTAGTTTTCCTAACACCAGTTTTCTTAGGTAAAGTTAATCTACCCCTTTCATCTACAGAAACTATTGACATATACATGTCCCCTGATATCTAAATTATCCCCAAAATATAAATATTTCCCACATTAAGCTTAATTCTCATATACATATACCTATATTAAGG
>CAZKAY010000008.1:0-36449 GCA_964550975.1 uncultured Thermoproteales archaeon
GGAAAGTCTTAGAACGAATATCGTTAGACTTACACATGATGTAATCCCACTTACAATGTCTATTAAAGACAAATTTATATTAGAAGACTATCATAATACTGGTAGAGGAGTTACAGCTTATGCTCCCCTTAAGGTTGGTGAAAAAGTTACATTGCTCAGAATTAATCCAAGTCTAGATGAAATATTTATAATTAGAGGTAAAATTGTTCGTGTAGAAGATACAATTCATTGCAGAATTTCTGTTTGGATAAAGGTTAGTGATGTTAAGGCTATTGCTGAAAACGCATATGCATTTCATCATGCAATGATATATGGTGACTGGAGTAAAGAGCTTATAAAGTTTGCCGAATTAATGAATATTAAATATAAATTAGTATAGAGATTCGATATGGAAAAATATTATATAGATAGTATTCCGACAATATTAGATATACGTTATGCAGATAAACCTTTAATCATACTTATCCACGGACTAGGCGGGAGAAAGGAACATTCTGTAAAATTCTTCAAATTCTTCAATGGATACAATCTGGCAGCATTTGACGCTAGATTTCATGGAGAAAGAAAAAGAGGATCTATAATTGAAGTATTAAAGCAGGATCCTAGAGCTATACGAGAGATTATTATTGGTTCCTCAGAAGATTTATCTAAAATAATCGATTATGTTTTAGAAAAATATAGAGTTAATGATATTGGTGTAGTAGGAACATCTATGGGTGGATTAATTACATTTAAATCTATAAGTATTGATAAGAGAATAAGTGTAGCTGCATCACTTATATCTGGGAGTATAAGCTGTATATTGAAATCAAAATCCATTATTCTAAAGGAGATCGAACATAGAAGATATTTATTAAAAATGTTTTTAAGGAGATATTTGGACTTAATAAGAGAAATCGATGTAATATATTTTGCAGATCAATGTAAACCTACACCCATACTTTTGACTGGAGGTGAAGGAGATAATATCATACCCATCGAGTGTACAATTGCTGCATATGAAGCATTAAGAAAAGCTTATGGAGCTGACAGCAATAGAATTAAGTTTGTAAAATATAGAGGTGTAGGGCATAGAATAACAAGGGATATGTTAATGGAGACATTAGACTGGCTGAATAGATTTTTAAATGTTAAATAATCTCTTAGTATTTTTTAACGTTATTTGAGACAGATAGTTTAAATCTATACTCTTTATTTCCGCTATCTTTCTTGCCGCATAAATTATATTTGCAGGCTCATTTCTAGCATTCTTTATAGGTGACAATACTGGCGAATCCGTCTCCAACAATATATTCTCTAAAGGAAGGTTTTTCACTAATTTCTGCTTCTGCCTTGAACGGCATATAGATGTAGGTATTGAGAAAAAATATCCATTAACCACACCCCTCTTAGCATAGACCGGTTTTCCATCGAATGCATGCATTAATACTCTATCCGCAGAATTTTTGATTAAAATCTCTATAGCATATTTCCCAGCACTTCTAGAATGTATGACTAAAGGTAAATCTAGCTGTCTTGTAAGCTTAATCCACTTTACAAATATTTCTCTCTGTCTCTCCCTAAGACTATGCTCCTTTATCCACCAATAATCTAATCCAACTTCTCCTATAGCTATAATCTTATCCATATACTCGATACATAAGTCCATCATTTTATGAACAGTTTTTAAATCAACTATCCTGGGATCCAATCCGGCTGATAGATATATGTATCCCTTATATTTTTCAATTAGGTTTAATGCTCTATAGAAACCTGCTATACTTATACTTGAAGTTATTATTGCTATAACTCCATTTCTCTTAGCTCTAACAATAACCTCATCTAAATCTTCTTTAAACTCTTCTCTATGAATATGGCAATGTACATCAATAAACTTCATTATAGCACCTATAGCTCTAGTAAGTTTACCTCTTTTATTTTTCCCTTTCTTTTAAACGGTATTTTAAATGTTTTTATCTCATTTCTTTTAAACTCCGCACTCCATTTAAGGTTTAGATAAGGCATACTTATATTTATTTTAACAGGTTTTCCATCGGTCTCATATAATCTTATAATAATATCATTGTCGTCTTCACATTCCTTTAATACGCTTGCAATAATATTTTCACTTTCAACTTCTATCATTCTCAGTTTTGATGGAAGTTTACCTTTATGTCTATAATGATATATTGCTGTTAAAGGCATTACTAGTTCCCAGAATTTATGTACAGGTCTGGCTTCTCTCCAATCACCTATATGCGGTATCAATAAATATTTAAACTCCTGTATGCCTTGATCTATAAATCTATATGTTTTCCCTGGATCTAGAGATATATGGTTATGTTGTGCATAGATTGGACTTCTCAATATAGTTAGTCTTAAAATACTTCCTCTAACATCATAACTGTATTTTGCATTATTTATTAAACTTACACCATATTTCCTCCCATTAATGTCTCCATATACATCTATCCATCCTTGTCCAGGCTCCTCATATCCATCAATATTTCTTTCTATAAATCCATAGGGTATCGAGTATATTGCTTTTGGATTCTCAACATTTATTGGAAAAACTAGCTTTAATAATTTTCTTTTCTCAAACCAGTTTAAATATACTCTTGATTCAACAATATTGTATAAATCATATATATAGTATGTCTGTCTAAGTATTGATGAATTATATCTGTTTTCAACCTCTATTCCAATTCTTATAGGCCCCTTCTCAACGATCTTTATATTGGCATCATCAAAACATCCAATTATATCATCATATCTATCTACACCATGACTCCATGTATCACTTGGATCATCTATAACTATTGGAACCGCTCCAGATTCCTTAAAAACATTTATGTCATGGATTTTATCATATAGTTTTCCAATATATCCAGTCTTCTCATCAATCTCCATTCTAATGAAATCATTTTCAAGAATATTTCCATTAATCTTTAAACTATTTTTAACATTAGGTGGAGGCTCCCTTATAAGCCAATATACTCTATATCCGAAGGCAGGAACCTTTGCAATAAATATTATCTTTATTCTACCTCCTCTTATAACTGCAGATGGTTCCTCGATTTGTACTGGTATCTTATCTCCATTCTCATTTATAATTGATATAGATTCTCTCCTAATGCTTAGCTCTACCTCCACTGGAGAAACCCTTGTCCATGAAGATGGATTAAAAACAATTATGGGTATTCCATCATATTTACTTGTATCTATGTTTAAAGCCAATCTATATATAGATTTATATAATATTTTCCTAGCCCTACTGATGGATTCATCATATGATGCAATTACATCTTCATACGCCTCCCATATAGATGTTCCGGCCAAAATATCGTGAAACTGATTGAAAAGTATGTTTAACCATATTTCTCTAAACGTTTTTTTAGGATATTTTTCATCTAAAAGTATTTTAGATATTGTTGCAAATATTTCACTATAAATTGCAGTTGCCTCTGAAAGCCTATTTAAATACTTTATCTTAGAGTGACTTGAATAGCAGCCTCTGGCATGATGCTGTAAATCGTCCCTCACAACTGGAATATCATTATATTTCTCCAATATTTTTTTGAAAAACTCTATTGGTATACTCATTCTAACCCTCTCTCCATATCTCTCTATAATTTTTAAATCCTCTTCAACGGGACCTCCTCCATGATCTCCTCTACCATAGAAGAGCATTACATAGTCTCTACTAGACTTTTCATCGAGCTCTTCAATAGCTCTTCCAATCTTCTCACCCGTCAAAGTATATGATATAGGTATTCTATATGCAAGTACTCTTGAACCATCTGGACTCTCCCACCAGAAAATATTTTCTGGCAAAGTTTTTTCATCCGGTTTGGGACGCATAAATATATAGTATTTTATACCGCTTTTACTTAATATTTGCGGCAGCATCCAATTATGTCCAAATGAATCAATATTATATCCTATCTCACATATTTTCCCAAAATTTTCTAATAGAAATCTCTGTCCATATAGGCTGTGTCTTACAAACGATTCTCCACATGGTATATTGCAGTCTGGTTCAACTATCCATCCCCCAGCTATATACCATCTATCCTCAAAAACTTTTTCTCGAATCTTATTAAACAAATTTTTATCCAGTTCTTTTACCCATTTATAAAATATTGTCGAGCTTGCAGTAAACTTATATCTACTATTTTTCTCCATAAGTTTTAAGGCATTTCTAAATGTTTCTAAAACAACTTCTAGACCCTCATTCCAATTCCAAAGCCATACAGGATCTATATGAGCGTTTCCAATCATATAGAAATATTTTTTAACCAAAATATCACCATCTACTCCCTTACTATAGATATATAGTTAATATTGTTTTGTATCTTTATTTTAATATAACCATATATCACTATCATATTAGATACATTTAGATTTCTAAAATATATTTGATTTGAATCATATTTTACAACATTTTTTAATACAACTATCCTTGGAATAAAGTTTAATACAATTGGTTTTTCAAAAAACATATAGTTTTTATAGAAACCTATTTTTGAATACACTATATATAGGTTTAATGTTATCTCTGAGCCAGGATTTTCAGATACATATTCTATTGCATCAAGTATCTTCACAACATTTTCATAGAATACCCTATATCTCCAAGAATATAGTAATGGTATAAATATTATTGAAAAAGATATTGCTATCAATACAACTATCATTAAAAGTATCTTATCAACCATTTTTATTCACATCTATTAAAATCATTACTCCATAACTATCTAGGATAATTATTCTATCATATTGAACCGGCCATGCTATAATATATTTATATAATCCTATTCTTCTTACAACTATGTTTTCAATCCTATACATAGATAAAGTATATATCGTTATATTTGGCTGAACTATATTTATGAGACTCGAATAATGTCTATACTCTAGAGTAAAATTATATTTATATTCTGCTTCACCTGCAAAATTTATAGTAAAATATTTATCAGGATTTCCGGGAGAATAGTTCCATGAAACCATATAATATAGCTGGGGATTTTCAGCCAAATATATTTTATAATATTTTTCATCTAATCCTCCCTCAAACACTATATCTGAAATATTTATATTTAATCGATAGAACTTACTTAGATTTAATAGATGTTTATTAATTTCTCCAACATATTTATGTACATATCTTTGGATAGATCCTCCATACATAATTTTCCTCTGGGAAGAATATGCTATACATTCTAGAAATATGCTTTCAATTATCTGCGCCCTTGTAAAGGAATTCTCCTCGACAATATATGTATTAAATATAGGGTAGCTTACAATCATCATCAATAGTATTGACATAAATATTATCAACGAAATTGTATAGAACTGCCCTCTATCATTCATTTTATCCACCAATCTTTAATATTAATATTAGTGGCTTAATAGAACCATTATATCCTGGTAGAAAATATGTTGTCTGATAATAGTTTTCCATAGAACCATATTTTATTCTATCTATAAGTACTGTATTATTATATATTTCAAGTATAAATGGTCTTCCAATAAACTTTATCAATGTTTGATTTAATAATCCTATTTGTTTCAAATATATCCATTTTCTCAGATATCCCTGCGAATCAAGCCATGCTAGAAATACATCTATATTTGTTGGCTCAACGTATCTACCCTCCCTATAGAATACAATTCTATATATCTGTGAAACAAATATTATGAATACAAATATAATTATATATCCCTCAAGATATCTCATCCATCTTTCACCAAGATGTTTTTTCCATCATATATCAGACATATTTTATATCCAGATGCTTCTCCAAAAATTGTTTGATTTAACTTAACTTTACATTCATCTACATATATAGTATTGTTTACAATCTGCACAGGATATGGCAAATAGATTTCAGCTCTAGTAGATATATTCATAGAATATTGAGAAACAATTCTACTAATCTCGGATTCAAGAAGATTTTTTACATATATCGCCTTCAAAAAGCCATTGTTTCTATCATAATATAATTTTATATGAGATGAGAATAAGATAGTCCATGAAAGTATTATCAGCATCGATAAAACTATTATTAGTTCACCTATCTCCATATAACTCAATCCTATATATAGTTATATAGATAAGATATCTATTTAATCCAGCTACATTATACTCTATGTCTCCAATCCTTATCTTAAAGAAATCTGTTGTAAATGAATATACTCTTACCTCACTTTGATTAAAAAATATCTTCAACATATCTATATTTCTAAGACTAATTCTATCCTTAAGATATATTCCAATCAGATTTATTTTAACTACATTTCCACCGCTTTTATTAAAAAATATGTTTGACCTAACACCAATAAACGTTTTATTACAATATATATCTGTAAAACTATTGTTACTCAGTATTGGTGGATCTATATGTAGAGAGCTTTTACCTATAAATATATATGTTATAGGCATTTTAAAATTGAATGTGCCTAAATTATATATAATATATATATTGATATTTTTACTAAATCCCTCTACAATATCAAATCTATTTCTAATAATCCTATTCTCAAGACTATCCAAACAACTTTTTATTTGAAATGATTTCTCGATAAGATTTTCTTTGCCTCCAACACTATATATTTTTGTTGAAAAATACGTTAACAATAGACCTGAAATCAATATTATTGAAATGTATGTTAGTATTCTATAAAACATGTTATCCCTCTAGGTCTATAATTCCCCATGGATATGGATTATATAGAGTTTGAAGATTACTGGGTGGAATAATATTTATCCTAATGTTCTTTGCAGATCTATTTGATGTCCAGTAAATGGTGCCAGAGGCATCCGATTTAATAGATTTTACTAGAAGCTTATCTAAATATATATTGAATATCGAATAGGGGACTGTATTCCCATTCCAATCAATAGCCCTACATATTATCTTTACAGGATTATTACCTATACCATCTGTATATGCCTTTAAACCAATATATCTAACATTCTTTACATCGCTATATGGTATAACTATTATAGGCCTATCCACCTTTTCATCAAACCAATATATTTTCATAGAAATGTTTCTCTCCTCCAATCCAAGTCTATCATATAGATAAATATAGTCTATAGATATGTTTCCGACACCATTATCTACTCTAAACCATCTATCTAGATCTTCAATATAGACTGCTAAATCCTGATATATTTTTCCGAGAGAGAGGTTCAATTCTCCTGGAGGAAGATATCTATAATATAGGTTAACATGTAATGTGACATTATATTCAAGGTGATGTATAGATATATTTATTGATGGAATAGTTATAACCAATATCTGTCTATAGTATAGGAGAAAAGTATTGTTGGAATTACTTATATTTATATTTAACCAGTATACTGCAAGTGTGGAGCCATTTCTAAGAAATATCTTTGATAAGTATTGATAGTTTTCCTCAATATCCTTTAAACTCCATGCCTGTAATCCGATTATAGTGTCATTTCTCGGAAAAACTAGGTTTCCAGATTTTAGATGATAATTGATTTTAAAGGTTTTATTTAAAATATCTATTTTACTCATATTATTATATACGAGATATATTGGGAAGAAATTTAGTTCATCTACATTATATATGTTCTTTACTAGAAATGTTAGTGTAAGGTTTTGTCCTGCATATTCTGATAGATTTATGTTAACTGGAATCCATTGTAATGGTAATAGTGGAGTAATATTTCCATAAACCATATTCTCCATTTGTCCTGAACCATATATACCTATAACCTTATATGACTGTCCAGATACAAGTGTTAGATATGCTTCATTATTGTTATAGCTATCCACACCTATCCATTTATTTAAAGAATACTCTATTCCATTTATAGTTATATTTTCAGGTAGTTTTAAAGATAATGTATCTACTCTATATCCTCTTGGAATTACAGCTTTAACTATTTTGGGAGAATATATTGTAAATGACTCGCCCTTTGCTTTAAATCCTATATATGCAGATCTATTTTCAGGGAGATTTAAAATAACCTGTTGCTCACCGATAGAAAGGGTTGCGGAATCAATTATATTTAGACTGCCATCATATAGTACTGCACTAACCTTGGTTCCAAATGCTGGATAACACTTTAAATATAGTGTTATATTTAGTGGCCCGTTTAAAACTAGATCTCTATAATATATTCCGAAATCTCCATATAAGGGCCATCTACCTTTATAATAGACATTTATGCCATTATTTACATATCTTATCCATGCATTTATAGCCGTCCATCTATATTTATTTAAAATATAATTCCTATAGAGTATATTAAAATTCTTTATGACATAGGGAGTATAAGTTGATATAGTTTCCCCATGTAATGAATAGTTTAATTCTGTTGATATAATTGTACCATCATAAAGCTCTGTAAGTATTATTACATCATTACTTTTTTCCTTAATCTCCCTATATACTATCTCTATACTTTTCTCACTATATCCTATGACATTTATTGTCGCAACACCATTTACCGGATCATAGTTTGCATTCAAAACATTTTTTAGTATGTAAAGCTTTCCATCAATTATAATATATTTCTGTGGATATATTTTTAGTATACCTATATTTATTCTAGGAGCTACTCCACATACTATACTTACTCTACCCCACTCCATTATATTTATACCATATTCCCGGGCATATAATCCTATAAATATTTTAGATATACTGTTAATATCTTTTAGAAGATATATATCTCCACTTATCCTCGGTATAGATATTCTATTATATATTGATCCGAAAAACATGTATGGTTTATTTGAATCAGGTAGCTGAAATGTATAGTCTTGTATCGCTATTCTAAGTCTACCAAATACCTTTTTATTAGTATAGGCATAGTGATAGGTACCTAAATTAGATACAGCTCTAAGCCTTATACGTCCCCCTATCTCCTCCAAACCACATTTATATGGCATCCATTCATTTTTACTGGGGCTAATTGTGACAATTTTATTTAGATCTGTAAAATCAAATGTATAGTCTGTATAATTTATTCCAACCATGTCTCCAAAATACGAATTAAAGATATAGTTGAAGCTGACGTTAATCCTCTCTCCGGATTCAAGTCTAGCAATAACATTTATTTTTGTAGGCCTCTTCTCTTCATACTCTATAATTATCTTACAATAATTTTCATCCGGAACAACTATTTCAACTGGATTAGGCGCTGTATAAGTATATTTATCATTCATATAGACGTTTATCTTAACATCATAACCTTCAATCTCCTCTGCACAAATATGCTCTCTAATAGTATCTGTAGAAACAAGCTTAAATGGAGTACTCTTTATACCGTTAAATGTACCTGAATATATTACAGGTATATTTATATCTTCGCCATTTTTTCTAGCCAATACTTCCAGTACTGTATCGCCATATTGATAGACTGCTACAGCCGTTCTCTCCCTATCAACCTTAATTTTTTGAATAGTATTTGAATAATATTTTACCCCATCTAAAATCCAATATTTGAATCGATGATTCTTAGATGTCGGTGGTGCTGTAAGATATTCTAATTCAAATTGCTGGTTTCTGACGATATCGAATGGAGTTTTACCGTAGCTAGACCATTCGTCACTACTAATCTTATACTCTATTGGAACCAGAGATATAGGTGTACTTTTTACATGCAGTATTTTCCTACTGCCTCCACCTCCTCCACCTATACTATATATTACTTTAAATGTAGCTGTTCTCGTGAGAGTTGCTCTAAGAATGGTACTTCCAGAAACCATTTTTACTACTCCACTTACATATCCACCTCCATCAACAGCTCTTCTAGATATCGTTATAGATTCAATTCCATCATTATTTTTAACCCATAGTGGTACTGGAGGCTGACTTTCACTCGTCTCCTTAGGATATCTGTCTAAAAATACATCCTCATCTGTAAAGTATCTATTATTTTGTGAAAAACTTTTCGGCGGATGGCTGCTTATACCTTCATATTCAACCATATCTTCTCTGCTAACCTTTAGATAAACATTTCCACCAACAATATATCCAGTATAATTTACTCTTGCGATCCAGTTTACAGGAGGCCTATCCCCATATACGCTAAATGTCACTATAGAGTTTATAAATGCAGAATCCCCTTCATCCATTAAAAATTTGTAGGTATGCGTATTATTATATCTCGGTAGATGTAAACTAAATGTCCAGTTTTTACCCTCCTCAACATAATAATGGCTACTTACGGCATCAGAATATGGATTATATATTGGTTGTTCAAGATACACTTCCTTGCTGGGATTTTGGGAGGTTTTTATGAATATAATTGTAGTAAATATTAATAGAATATATATTGCCAACTTTTTCATGGCTTTACACCTATAACTCTTACGTATATCTTAAATGTATTGAAAGCATTTCTAGGTATACCTATATATCCTAATGTAAAGTGTATTCCAAATCTTCCCTCAGCATACGGCCATGGTAGAGGTTTATCCGGGTCCCCTGTATCTATAAAGTATTGATAATCAAAATATGAGATCTTATTGTCTCCCGGAAAATAGTTTGGAAGATCCTTTACATCATCTAATCCAACATATATTATATATCTTCTACCAGGAATAGGTGAAAATAGATATGCTTTTAGAGAAGATGTTTGTCCAAGCATTTTAAATGGGATTACATCACTTGTAGCAGCTCTTCTAGGATTATCTGTTAGATACGTATTTGTAGACCAGAATTCAATATATGCTCCACTAACGTTTTCATCAAACTCGAATAGAAAGTCTGCATATACACGATAATTATCCTCCCATAAAACATTGTATTTATTAAAATTATAGAATACAAGCATTTTATTTTCAATTCTATAGTGTGCACACCACGCCCTCTTGCCGATAGGCTTACCCATAAATGTTTTATTTAATAGTGAAAGTGTATAATTATATCTGAATGGAGGCCAAAACCATATTTTCCTAACATATGGAAAATATCTTAACCCCAATACATAATGTATGTATATGCTCTTTACATCACTTATATTTGCAATCAACCTTTTTCTAAAAAGATATATATAGTTTCTAATACTATTATCCCTATATTTTACAGTATACCATGCAAGCCAATATGCATGTGTCTCATTTATATAGAAAACTTTTTCACCAAATATTTCTCCACTACTTCTAAGTATATATGGGATACTCCTCCTAGAACCATTTATATAGCAATATTCTCCATGATTACTTAATATGATTATAGAATCATTTAAATTTTTAATAGAATAATATATATTTATATGGATATCTGCTTCTTTACAACGCAGAACTATAGAATTATTTTTATATAGTCTCTCATCCACCAATGTCTTTTCATATAATAATATTCTATCCCCCTCAATTATGCTTGGAAAATGTAGATTTAATCTAACCATACCACTATAGTTTAATATATATGGAATGTCTATCTTAGATTCATTCAAATATATTTTTATTCCATCGATATTTGAATAAAAGTATATATGAAATATAGATTTATTAAATACTGCAACTATACTTGTATTCCCATTCAACGAAATCTCTAATGGATTGACATAATATTTAGAACTATTTATAATCCAGTGTGAAAAAATATATCCATTTGAAGGTGAAGCATTTAACAAAATTTTCTCCATAGACCTATATACATATCTTCCAGGTGGAGGATAAACCTTGCCACTCCCAATACATTTTATCGTTAAAACATATATCTTATCCTCAACATGATTATAATAGAAATATATTCCACTAAACAATATCAACATTATTCCAATAAATATGAGAAATAGATTTTTCATTATCCATCACCCATAAAATTTTTTCCAGAAGAATATAGATGTATTATTAAAAGTGTACCGTTTCTCAAAGGAATATAATGGTATGCATCTAAGCTATTCTCTAAAAAATCATTTCTCAAATCTAGACTTCTTGTAGTTAGATTTTGATATAAATAGGTTATTAATACATCTTTATCCTCGATATTTTCAACAACACTTTTACATACATATATTTTTAGAAAAATATTTCTATTTAAAGTAGATAAGATATGTATGGATCTCATATAGATATTTATAGCTAAACCTAGGACTATTATAAATAATATGTTGGGGACAATACTTCCTATCCTAATAGTTCCACCCCATTATCTTAGATATAATTCCAGAATCAACTGTAATCCATAAAGAAATCATTAGAATTGTAAATAGTATTGGAAGATATTTTATACCCATTATAGTCATACCATCTCTAAGCTTCCCATTTATTATCGATAAAAGTATTGTCTGGAAAACTATGCTTGGATAAACAATTCTCTCTAACTCTCCTATATTTATGGATGTAAATATTCTTCCAAAACTTATTCCACCAAAAGCATATCTTTTCTCCATAAATGCTATAGGTTTCAATACAGCTTCTATACTTAATCCTATACATATAGCTGATAGACTAATACCTATAATTAGATAGAAAAATATTGTTCCAAGTTTACGTCTACACTCCTTAAATGACTCAGCCATTTCATTCAAAGTATTGCTTAGAAAATCTAGTCCTGTAGATGTTGCACCATATAGATACATTATCTTTATACTTTCAAGAAAATATTTGAAATACATTGGTATGCCCGGCTTTTCTTGGAAATCCTCTATAGCCTTATCAAATCTAGATAAATTCATTTTTACATAGAAATCTCTTAGAAGATTCTTAAATATATCTGAATATTTTCCTTCCATCACAAGTCTTGTTACAGCAACATTTATCGAATACCCCTGCTTAAAATATTCTGCCAAGTCTCTTACAAATATTTTACTTGAATCAACTATTTCAGCCAAGTTATGGGAAAACCTTTGTAGGAGAAATGATATAGGTGTAGATATAATTAAGCCAGTTATTATAAATAGATAGGTATTTCTAATCTTCAAGTATAGGTTTAAGATATAGTATATTGGTATAGCCAGTAATAAGATTATTAAAATAAGTATATAGTTTCTTTTAGAGAGATTTGCAGTATATATTTTTGGATAAATATATTCTGATACAACATATACTATTAAGAATCCAATTATAGGTATACCGTATGATGTAATTATTAATGTTAGAAGATCTATATTCATCATTACAAGCATTCCTATAATCGTTGCAGGAATAAATATATATAATGCATATACAACATCTGTTATCTGCGATATATTATAGTCTACTAGACTTAAATCTAATTTTAATTCCCTTATAAATTCATTCAACCTGATACTTAGAGCTGTAGACGGATTTCCAGAATACTCTATAGATAAAATATGTTTTAGAAATGATTTTAATTTATTTGATGGATGGTCTTCTGCAAGTCTCTCCAATGCTTTCAACTCACCTAAACCTAAAACATTTTTAATCCTCTCCATCTCCCTTATCTCTCTACTAAAATACAATAGTCTACTATTCTTTAACTCCATCAATGTTTTTATAGGCTTAGCTATACTTGAAGCTAGAATCGATGCAATAAACGGTATCTCCTCCTCACATGAAGTTATCCGTCTAAACCTAAGTATTATTGGGTAAAAAATATAGTATAGTATGACGACCAGCAAAGGTGATATTGAAAATAAATATAAAAATATTTTGGGGATAAAGTTTATTGGAAAATAATAAATGTCTATAATGATTATTGATATAAATATTATTGTTGAGAAAAACAGACTATATTTAAAATTATTAATCTGTCTCGGAGTTGTTTTCAATAATGCTGGATAATTTAATTTTAATAGAAGAGATTTAAATATCTGCATATTCCTCACCACGAATCTTTTTGGCTGAAATCTCTATTGTATTTGTGAAAAATCTAGGTTTAGGCATATTAATCGAATCTAGAAATAGATGAAATTTACTGCTATTTTCATAGTATTTCCATAACATCTGTGTAAACTGTGTAAAAGATATATCTCTAAAAGCTGAGCTAAAAATTAATTTAGCTATATCATCCACCATTTTCCCAGGATCTTCTACGGGTATGGAAAAACTATATGGATCTATCTTAGATAGAATAATATTTTTATCAACAATATAAAATGTATTAGAATATCTTGATACTAATATAAATTTTCTATAATCATTATCTATTAAATAGAACTCTACAAGTCTTCTACGATCCCCTCCATCCTCCTCCCTAATATTAGCCATCAATAATATTGCGTCTATAGATGTCAACAACATATCTATTGGAATATTATATGGAGGTACAGATAGTCCTCTCAATGCTTCAAAAATTCCTCCGGCATGAAATGTAGCCATAGTACCTATCTTAGTTTTTGCGGCCATAGCCCATGCAAACGCCTCCTCTCCAGCGATTTCACCTAAAATCAGATAATCCGGAGACGTATAACGTAAACTATTTTCTACAAGAGATGTAAGTGATATTCCTTTACCCTCTAATGTCTCACTTTCTCTCGGTAAAAAGTATTCTATAATATATGGTGGTTGTGGAAGCCTTATCTCACTTGTAACCTGTATTAAACTTATTTTTACCCTCGGCAAACATCCTATTAATGCCTGTAGCAAAGTGGTTTTACCACTTCTAGGTCTACCTACAATTAGTATAGACCTCTTATTTAATAGAAGTGTGATTATATAGGAGGCAATATATGGGTTAAATGTATCCAGTTTAACTAGCTTAGGGATGCTTAACCTCTCCCTCCTAAACTTCCTTATAACAATACTATATCCTAAAGATACCTCTCCCCCTATACTTATATGTATTCTCATACCCTCTAACTCGAATCTAATTAATGGATTTGATAATGTAATCGGTTTTCCAGCCCTATATGCAAGCCTATGAGCAAGATTTACAATATCCTCTTCTGTAAGAAAAATATTTGTTTTTAATTGTTTAAAAAAATCTATATGTTTGACATATACTGGTCCGGGGGCTAGTATATTTATATCCTCTATCTGGTCATCTAAAATCAATGGATGAATCTTACCATATCCTTTAGTCTCCCTTAAAACATAATATTTTATATTCTCCGATAAATTTTTGAATAAATCCTCGTTTCTAGAAAAAAGTATTTCTCTCAATACTTTTTGAACATTATCCAATTCCTCTCTATCTATCTCCGGCTCATTCACTATATAGTTGTCTCCATCAATTTCAATCCATATAAATGGTTTTTCAAGTAGAGTATATTTTCTTAAAATCCTTTTAGCCCTAATTTTCCGCGGAACCTCTATCTTCAACAATATTTTTGGATCAGACTTCTTCCGAAGACCATTTTTTAAAGAAATATATATGTTTTTAATTTTCACGTTCTTTATACTAGCCCCCAGGACCATTTCATCCACCAACAACTAGTGCGCTGAACGGTAGCTGCCCCCCAGATGTAATGACCGTCCCAGATACTCTATCACTCTTATTTGGTGCAGATGAAAGAGCTACTAATATTGTCTCTGTCTCACCTGGATTTAAGGTTAAATCTCCATTACCAGTAGCTGATGGCGTATATTCACTCCCTGATCCACCATTTATAGATACAATAACTTTCTCTATATTTACAGGTATATTTCCATCATTCCTAATGGTGATATAAAGATCTGAACCCACTATACTCGCCGAACCTTCTATTGATAGTAAAGGTCTCTTAGTCGCTGTAATAGTTGTATACCAAAGCCAGTATCCAACCAATGCTGCAGTTATTAGTGAAGCAACGGTTATTATAACTGATATTATTGGTGGAAGCCCTCCCAATCTATTTAAAAATATTTTCCTATCCATATTCCCCTAAAGTAAATATGCAGTAGAAAATATATGATTGATACAGATGAATTTAATTTAAATAAAAGTGATATAAGTTATATAGAATTAGAAGGAGAGATAGCCGGGTCTACTTGAAAGATAAGGTATATAGTATAGAGGCATTTTAGGATACTCTTTTGTCTCATCATCCAATAATGATATAAATTTATCCAATGTCATTCTCACAACAACATTTTTCCTCCTAACCCTTATGGTTAAAGTATTTGATTTAACCTCTTTTTCACCTACAACAATTATATATGGTATCCACTCTCTTTCACCATCAACTATCTTTCTTGAAACACTTCTATCCGTATCATCTATATCAACCCTATACCCCTTCTCACATATTTTTCCAGCGATTTTTCTAGCAAAATCTAGAAAATCATTTTTCACAGGTATTATTCTAACCTGCATTGGTGAAATCCATGTAGGAAGAGAGGGCCTCTCCATTCTTAAGGCTGTATCGAAGAGAGTATAAATATATCTTTCAATGCTCCCCAGAATTGCTGTATGAATTATCGATGGATATTTTTTCTCACCGCTTTCATCTACATATGTTATTCCAAATCTCTTAGCATTACCTATATCTATCTGAACTGTACCGATCTCCCTAGGCCTATTAAGCAAATCCACTATATGATATTCTATATTTATAGTCCAATAATAGTTTAATCCTATTTCAGGATATACTGCAACTAGAACCGGTTTGCCTAGTCTTCTACATATTTCTTTAATAAAATCTTTATATCTCTCAAATTGACCTGGATTTACAATGTTTATTAATAACTCATAGTTTCTATTCAGTTTCCCCATCTCCCCCATAATTATGTCATGAAGTTTTAGGAGCCATTTCTTAGCCTCATCCTCATTCCTAGTAAATATATGGAGATCTGGCATAAAAAATCTTCTAAGCCTAAAACATAGCTCTGCTTCACCACTCTGCTCATATCTATATGAATCAGCTATCTCAAATGCGCCGAAAGGTAGATCTCTATACGATATACTCCAATCCTTTATCATGGAAAATTGCTGGTGACACGCAGCATATCTTAATACAAAGCTACCCCTATCGGTATCTATCATATATAGTCTATCACCATATAGTTCTGCATGCTCTTTTACAGGCTTTATATTTAAATTGAAAAATGCTGTACCCCTAACACCATATACTGGTATACCTATATTATATGCAATTTTTCTAGAATATTCGGATGCCAGGTCAAACATTATAGACGCATAAGGACCCATTCTCATATGTCCATAATCTGAATAAGACTCCCATTCAAATCCAAATCTATTTAAATATTCAATTATCTTAGATCTTTCACCTCCCTTCAACTCCATATTCAATGCTTCCTTTTCAACAAGTATTCTAAACTCTCTATTAAATTCGCTTAAATCTATTTTTGATGGCTCAACGATACTGCCGTCAGGCATCACTATAAAATACTTCTTTACACCTCTTCTTACAACGATCTTTCCCTCCTCCCTAACAATTCTTCTAGAAAGCTCTGCCAATGGATGTCCTTTAACAGATATTGTAAATGCTTTATACCATCCAAAGGGTGCTCTATAAACCTCTATACCCATATCACCTATTTTTTTAGCCAATTCTTTAACCAGATTCAATGCTTTATTGGGTTCAGCTATAAGATTACTTAAATGAACCCATGGATAAATCAATATCCTTTCAGCCTTAACCATATCATATATTTCTAAAATATTTTTTACCGCCTTATCAATAACCTCCTGATCGTCGTCTCGTTCAATAGTAGTAAATACCACCAATACTTCATCTATTCTATTTTTCTTAACCTCAATTTTCTCAGCATTTTCCACAGCCTTTTCCTTAGGCTCATATTCAATCCAGTTGCAGTGAAGTGCGATAAATCTCATTTATACACCGATATAAATTATAGATAATATTTATCAATAAATTATATTAAAACATTTCTACAATATTTAATAGGCAAAATGTAGTGGTATTAATGGGTAAAATGAAATCGATATCAGGGATCTCAATAATAATTCTAACAATATCATTATCTACTATAATAATAGTAGTACATATACCAATATATTCAACCGACTTTAATAGATTAGTTAAAACTTACAGTAAAATTGGATTAAATATAACTACATTTTCATTAAACATATATAGAAATATTATTTTAAACAAAAGTTCATCGATAAACATCAATGCAAGTGGAGATGGATACTATACAATTCAAGGCAAAATACTTGATGAAAAAAATAATATTATAAAAATATTTTATATCGATAGTTGGAGCAACAGTTCAATATTTTTAGAGAAGGGTAAATATAAAGTATTTTTAGAGAAAGCATATGTTTTCTACTCGAATAAACCTCCAAGTATAAATATCTATACATGTGGAAAAGGGGAAAGGAATATTCATTTAGATCTATCCCATTATCCCATGTTTGGAGAATATTATTTGAAGATTCATAGAATCGTAGATAATAATATTAATATTTCAATGATGTTACTCGGATTCAGTTGGCATGGGAAACCAATATATGGTATATCTATTGGAGAAAAAAATAAACCTATAATAGTTATAGTTGCACATCATCATGCACGTGAAATAATTACAGCATACTTTTCACTATATCTTCTTTCAAAAATAGTTTTAGAAAAACTAGATATAATACACATTTATAGGATAATTATAATACCTACATTGAATCCGGATGGATATGAAATAGTATTTAAAAATCCATGGATTAGGAAAAATCTTCATCCAATAGATGATGATGGAGACGGCTTATTTGATGAAGATGGTCCGGAGGATATTGATGGAGATGGATATATATCTGAATACCGAAATTCAAGTGGAATCTTTTATGAAGGTATAGATAATGATGGAGATGGAAGGATAAATGAGGACTGGCCTGGAGGAGTAGATCTAAATAGAAATTATCCATTTATGTGGGAGAAAGGTGCAACTTTAAAATCATCCCTAATATATAGAGGCGAATACCCATTCAGCGAACCCGAGACACTGGCAATCAAATATTTTATAGAAAAATATAGGGATAGAATAGTTTTCCTAATAACATATCATAGTGGAGCTAATCTAATATTATATCCATATGGCTATACAGATATATCTCCACCAGACGTAGATTTCTTTAAAAATATTAGTAAAACATATGCTATGATAGCGAATCTATATGTAATGCAGTCCTCAAGACTATATTATTCATATGGAGAACTTACAGACTGGCTTTACAGTACCTATAATATACCTGCAGTTACAGTTGAAATGTATGGAAAGGCGTTTGACTATAGGTGGATGAGGAAACATACGTATAGGGTTGGGAAAACACGTATATTTAAAAATACATTTGAATTGTTTAATCCAATAGATAGTCAAATAAAAATTATTTTGGAAAAAAATTATAATGCATTAATATATATGCTTAATCGTCTAGATTTAAATAAATATTATGGTAGATCTCCTATTGAGAAAATTATTAACTATAGCCTTCACTAGTGGTTTAGATGATATTTCTGATTACAGTTAAATCCGGTAGGGAAGATAAATGTCTGGTGGATTTGCTTGATGCAATATATATTTATGATAATAGAGTTAAGGCTTGGAGAAACAATTATACAGGTTTAATAGTACTTGAAACAAGATTAGAGGAGCATACTTTAATAAATATTCTTAGATATAAGCCTATAAGACATCTCTATGCTGTTATACCACTTAAATATGTCTATAATATATGTGATATAGATTTATTTATCAAAGATTTTTCAAGAGAAATAAAAGATGTAGATAGATTATGGATCAAGTTTAGAATGAGAGATGAGTCTAAGAAAATTGAGGATGAAATTAAAGAAATGGTTAGAGAAATATTTGAGAAGAATATGAAAAAGCTAAGCAGTAAAAGGGATGCTAAATATATTATACATATTGAAGGATTTGATGAGAAGGTAGGGTTCAATATATTTGATAGAGAAAAATATATGAAACTGAAACCATTCTATCACATAGAATAAAAATGGTTGTAGGTATAGTTAGCAGTAATGGTTCATATAACGGTGTATATAAAGTTTTAAATTTAATTAGAAGACATATTTTAAATAGTATTTCTAAGGCTAGAAATATTTTAGTTAAACCAAACTTTGTATCTACTAGAGTGGAGCTATCTGCAACACCTGTAGAAGCTGTTGAAGCACTCCTAGATTTCATAACGCCTATTAATAGTGAAGCAAGAATAGTTATCGGAGAAGGATCTACATTGGGTTCATTCAAGAACGGATTAAAAAACTATGGATATCTTAAATTGAAAGATAAATTTGATATAGAATTTGTAGATTTAAATGAAGACTCCTATAAATATTTAAAGATATATAATGGTAGATTGGAGAAAACTATTGAAATACCAGTATCTAAAACCGTTTTAGATTCGGATTATAGGATTTCAATATGTAGGGCAAAGACGCATGACACGGTTATAGTTACACTTACAGTTAAAAACATTGTTATGGGTTCTGTTCAAAGTCCATATAAGTCGACAGTCCATCAAGGATATCTTGCAATAAATATGAGTATCGCCGATCTCTATAAATATATGCCTATACATTTAGCTATAATCGATGGATATATCGGTATGGAAGGGAACGGGCCTATATTCGGAGATCCTGTTAAATGGGGTGTTGCGATAGCTGGTGACAATGCAATTGAAGTAGATAGTATTACAGCAAGTCTAATGGGCTTCAATGTAGAAGATATAGGATATCTATACTTTCTATGGAATAAAAATGTAGATTTAAGTAGAATAAATATTATCGGAGAAGACTTAAACAAGTTTAAAAGGAAATTTAAACCACATACCACCTATCTGAAACAGTTAAACTGGAAGAAAGAATACGATCAGTATAGAAAATCAGTATACTAGGTATTCTAATAATTAGAGATGATAAAATTTTTATACAAAGAAAATTTTATATTATGTATAATTTGAGGGGATTTAGTTGGGAGTAGAATAAACGCTTTTATTAAAATAAAAATATTTCTAGTTGACCCTCTATTAAATCAACAATTATTCTTAGGTGTAGGTTATGAGCGAATTCCCTAAAAGATATGATTTTAATGAGATAGAGTTAAAGTGGCAGAAATATTGGATAGAAAACAATATTTATAGGTTTGATAGAGAGGATAGAGTTAAACCGACATTTTCAATAGATACTCCACCGCCATATCCTAGTGGAGAATTTCATGTTGGAAATGCATTCAACCATACCTATATAGATTTTGTTGCAAGATATATGAGGATGAAGGGATACAATGTATTGTTTCCACAGGGATGGGACTGTCATGGACTTCCTACAGAGGTTAGGGTTGAAAGAACATTAGGAAGATCTAAGAGGGAAATACCTCCAGAAAAATTTCTAGAATATTGTAGAAAATATACTTTGAAATGGATCAAACCGATGAAGGATGCTATTAAGAGACTTGGATGTAGCATTGACTGGAGTACAGAGTATCTTACAATGAATCCAGATTACTGGCGTAGAACACAACTAAGTTTCATTGAAATGTATAGAAAGGGATTAATCTATATTGGTACACATCCAATATATTGGTGTCCTAGATGTGAAACAGCTATAGCTGAAGCAGAAGTAGAATATGTTGAGAAAAAGAGAAAATTACATTATTATTACTTTACTCTAGAGAATGGAGAAAAAATTATGGTTGCCTCAACTAGGCCAGAACTTTTAGGAGCATGTGTGGCATTAGCAGTAAATCCAGATGATGAGAGATATAAAAGATTGATTGGTAAAAAGGCAGTGGTACCAATATATGGGAGAAAGATTCCTATAGTTGGAGACGAGGATGTTGAAATAGAATTTGGTACAGGAATAGTTATGATATGTACTTACGGAGATAAGATAGATGTCAAATGGCAGAAGAAACATGGCTTACCAGAGATAATTATTCTAGATAGCCGTGGAAAAATGAATGATAGAGCTGGACCATTGAAGGGTTTAAGTGTAGAGGATGCTAGAGAAAAAATTGTAGAGATGCTTAAAGAGAAGAATCTATATGTGAAGAGTGAGGAAATTGAAAGTGAGATAGGTACTTGTTGGAGATGTCATACACCTATAGAAATACTTCCAGAGAAACAATGGTTTGTAAAAACCAGGGAGTTGGCTGAAAGAGTTTTGGAGGAGGCTAGGAAAATTAAATGGATACCTGAATATAGTATAAAGAGATTGGAGAACTGGGTTAATAGTCTTGATTGGGATTGGGTTATATCTAGACAGAGATTGTTTGCTACACCTATACCTGTATGGTATTGTAAGAATTGTGGAGAAGTGATTGTAGCCGAACCAGAATGGGTTCCAATAGATCCTAGAAAGGATAAACCTAAGATAGATAAATGTAGAAAATGTGGTTCAACAGAATTTATTGGAGAGAAAAACGTTTTGGATACATGGATGGATTCAAGTATAACTGCTGCTGTACATGCCGGATGGCCAGACAATTTTGATGAAAGACTGTTCCCCGCAGACCTACAGCCAAATGGATATGATATTATAAGGACCTGGGATTATTATCTAATTGTTAGAGGAGTAGCTTTATTCAATAAAACTCAGTTTAAGATAGCTTTAATAAACGGTATGGTTAGAGGAACTGATGGAAGAATGATGCATAAAAGTTATGGAAACTATATTGAGTTAATGAAAGTGATTGAAAAATATGGTGCAGACGCATTTAGACTATGGGTTTCGATTTCAGCTGCAACTGGATCAGACATACGTTTCTCATGGGAAAATGTTGACTATGCAAAGAGATTTCTAGTAAAAGTATGGAATGTGGCCAGATTTCTTAAAATGACTTTAAGGGATTTTGATCCAAACATAGATCTTGGGGAAAGGGATCTTAGATTACTGGATAGATGGATTATAAATTTATTTAGAAAACTTGTTTTAAAGGCTACTAATGCTATGGATAACTATGATTTTATGGCCGCATCTACGTCGATCATAGATTTTACGTGGCATAAATTATGTGACCATTATATTGAGGCTGTAAAATATAGAGTTACAATGGAGGGAGAAAATATTTCTAAGAGAGCTGCACAATATACATTATATAATATATTATTAAAAATATTACAGTTATTATCACCATTTACACCACATATTGTTGAGGAAATATATCATCAACTATATGTAGATAAAATGCCCTGGAAAAGCATAACTATATCTGAATGGCCTAAAATAGAGGAAATAGATGAAAAATCGATTAAAGAGGGAGATATAATCGTATCCCTAATAGCCGCTATGAGACGTATAAAACATGACCTAAGAATACCTTTAAATCAACCAGTATCTAGTGCAACGATATTTACTGAAAAATATTTTAAGCTAATCAGAGAAAATCTAGACGACATCAAATATACTTTAAAAATAGAGAAGATAGAGTTAAAAGAAAGCGGGGAAGGAAGATATAGAGTTGAAGAATATCCAGAAATATCCTTTAACCTCACATAAACATCTCAAATTCATTTACTATAAATCAACCTTTAAATCTATTTTATTCTGCTTTGGAGAATATATCATCTCCATTTTTTCAAGAAGTTTTCGACCTAAAAGACTTCGAAAAACACCTAAATAAGTATATACATTACATGGTATCCTTATTCCATTAAAATCTAAAATAGCCCTTGAAACTCTAAGCTTAATAGTCATTCCCGTAATAAATTTACCTGTCTTCTTTACCCCTTCAAATAAATGTAGATCAAGCTTCATATAAATGTCTAAAGGAATAATTATTTCTCCAGCAAACCCAGTATCAATTATAAAGTCTATCGAAACCCTTTTATCCAATAAAGGATTACATAGAGTCGCATTAACAATGGGAATTTTTGGCTCCACAATATTTGAAAAATATGCCTTCATATAAATTCCACCGGAAAACCTAGTTCAACTTCTCCCTCCTCTATCCTCTCACCTATCTTTATAACAAATGCATGTCTAAAACATTTTTTCCCAGCATTCAATACAGCCTCCCTAAAACTATCAAATATCCCAATAACTTTAGCATTACAGATTACAAGATATTTACCCTCATATTTTTCACATAATTCACCATATTTTTCAACTAAAACCCCATAGTCATCCTTATAAGCATCCTCAATCCTAAGCCAATAATCATACATCCTATCAGCTCTCAATGAAAGCCATAGTCTAAGAGCCTCATTAACTATAGAACCTATAGTCCTCTCCTCAAGCGAAGCTATAGCCTTAATTCTCCTATATAAATCTCTATCAATATTCTTTACAGCAATAAGTTTCCCCATAATCCCACATGATATAACTAGTATAACTAGTATATAAAGTTATACTATATCTATTAAAATACTAGCTGACTCTAAGGAAAATACCTAATAGTAAGATAATATAGATAAACTTATATATCTAGGATATCTTCTATATAAAGATAATATGAAAACCTTATTAATAAAGGGTGTTTCTGAAGATCTACTTAAAGAGCTTAGAAGATTAAAGGTTGAACTTGACTGTAAAACATGGGCGGAGCTACTTGAAAAACTTGTTACATTGAAGCGCATAGAAATAGTCCTTATTGATGAAAAACATCATGCAAGGGTTAAAGAAGGAATAGAAAAATTAATTAAACTTAGGGAAGTAGTGTCAGAGAAATGGAAAAAACCCGATGTTTTAGAAGAATTTAGGAAGGCACGACACCATGAGAGTTAGACCAATATTGGTTTTAGATGCAAATGTATTTATTGCAGCCTTAAAGAAAAATGAAAAGTATAGTGAAAAATGTGTCGATATTTTATCCTCCATACCAGGTAATTTTCTTCTAGCCGAGCCAAGTATAATATATCAGGAAGTTTGTGGAACTTTGGCTAGAAGAGTTGGACTGGCCGTTGCCGATGAAGCTAAAGCCATATTGGATAAGATCATAGAACCCAGTTTTTTAATAGAATGTAGTAAAGATTTCTGTATTTCAGCCTACAGGTTATGTTACGACTATAATATATATTCTATCGACGCGCTCTATTTAAAAGTAGCATTAGATATAAATGGCATACTAGTATCTTTAGACAAAGAAGATTTCATAGATAGAGTGAAAAATAAAATGCCTCCAATAGAAGTCTATCACGTAACCGAATTCTCATATATAAAGTAATTATATCCTTCTATTAGAAATTTATACAAATATTACAAAAATATACCGCAAAATTTATATAAAAAATATTTTTATATATATATACGATAATTATGAGAAGAATAGATTTTATCCTTATTACTCTAATAATCATAACCACAATATTAAGCATAAATACTATAGGAGGAACATTGTTCCTAGAGGACGAAGACGAAGATTATGGTTCCGCCTCTTACTCCTATGCATATGTAAGCGGATATTCAGATACAGAATATCCATATACAGTATATAATGTACATCATGCATATGATTATGGTGTCTACATCCCGCCTGGTTACTGGAAAAATAGTATCAATGTATATCCTTCAGAGGGAGGGACGGCTTCTCATGCATATACTGATGTTAAAATATATATTCTTAATGGAGGATGGGTGCTAGATTCTCATGCCCATGCTGAAATTTGGCCGTAAAATATTTTTCTTTTTTTATAAACTATCTATAAAAATTTATCTCTCTTTGATTTTTTTTCTTTTTATTCTTGATCTATTAATTTCTCAGCCTTCATGGCTTTATCCCGGTATGTATGCAATTTATAGAACATATTCCCGGATTCTTTATATTGATGGTAGATATTTGAACATAAAGGATGGAGTTTATGGTTGGAGGATTTCGGATTTGAAGGATGATAAGGCTATAGTGGAGGTTTTTATAGGATATCGTTTGGGAGATAGATATATTAATATATCTAAGACAGCTTTCTTAGATTTGAAATCTAGGAAAGTTTTTGATGAGAAGGGTAAGTTTATAGGTATATGGCCTTTCTGGCTAAACCCATGGGAAATAGGTAGGAAGGAGGTGATTTTTTCAAAAAAGTTTGGTGAGAACTGCACCATAAGTCTTGTAATGAGTGAAACACATTATGATACTCCTATAGCATGTGGAAAATATATTTATTCAGTAGACTTCTATGAAACCACTAATTTAAGTATATATGGACATTTTGTCAAATTTATATTATTTTATGATCATGCTACTGGCCTATTAGTTGTAAATGACTTTGGAGACGATATGCTAATTAGTCTATTCGGAATTATTGGATTCAGTTATGTTAAAGGTGTTGATCCAAAGTATTCTAATGCTATCTCCCTTCTAGATACAAATGTTGTTGAACTTCATGGAGGTATGCTGGGTAATCTCAAAATAATTATAATCTCACTAATTATATTGTTTGGCTGGATATCTATTAGATATATATTTTTAAGAAAGGCTGAGAGATATGAGGCTACGTAGAATATATGATTTATTTATATGGAGACTTCAACTATTTTTCAGATTTAAAGTATTTGTTGTACTATTTTTATCGCATTTTATAGTCCTATGGATTATAAGAGGAGGGCCTGGTGAAAGCTATATAAACCTTAGTAGTTTTAATAAAATTTTATATAAAGGTATATATCGTCATGGTCTTTTTGGATTAATGTTTTCTCTTCTTATAGTTCCTCCGATTATAAGCTATCTTTCAAGTCTATTATTTTCATATGAATTTGAGAATAGATTGTTTAGATTCTATCTATCACTTCCAATATCTAGGATACTTCTATTTATAGTAAATATTTTAGCTATGATTGTCGTTATCTTTATTCCAATGCTTTCAGCCCAACTTGTTTCATCAATATTGTTGTATAGGAATATCAATATATTTAGTTCAATAAATGTAATTATTTCAGGCCTAACAATATTTATGGGATATCTATTCATATATATTTTATATATTATTTCCCTTTCAGTTCTCCTAAACCTTATTCTTAGATCACATATTTATGCAACAATATTTACCTCAATTATAGTGTTTCTCCTCTATTTTATTGGACGTAATAGCCGTGAATTGATGAGAATTCTGCCTCCACTCAGCATAATTTATAGCTCTCCATATCCTACACTTATATTATCAATTATATTTCTAACTATATCTTTAATACTTTTTAGGAGGATTGAGGCCTTATGATCGGTATATTAAAATTTTTTAGAAAATTCTTTCTATTCCTCATAATATTTTCATTGACGCTTATCTTATTGACATTCGGTCTAGGATACATGTCCTTTAGAGCAAGTGGATCTGGTAATAGTCCACCCTGTATGATAGAATCTCTTCGCGGTGGCTGTATATTTCAGATTACTATTTCTACAAATGATTCTAGGTTTATTGGATGGCTTGACGTTATCGAACCTAGTGGTAGGGTTTTAAAGTCCTATAAGGTTAGGGGTCTGAGAAGCGTTGTCATCTTTATTCCTAAGGTTAGAGGATTGTATGCATTTGTTTTAAGGTATAATGGTAGCTATGCATTTTTCACCGAAACTGAAATAATAGGTAGATTTGAGAATGATGTTCTCGAGGATGCTGGAAACATTCTCCTCTACTCCTCTATTCTATACATTATTACTGATATATTGGTGATTGTTTTTGGTAGGAGAAGAAAATATAGTCGTGGTTGAAAACCTATATAAGAATTTTGGTAGAACCACTGCCTTAAAGAATGTTAGTATTATTTTTAGACGTGGCTTTAATATTGTTATGGGTCCAAATGCTTCTGGAAAATCTACTCTTATAAGAATTTTAGCTGGTGTTTTGAAGCCTAGCTCTGGTAGAGTTAGAGTTTTTGGATATGATCCATGGATTTCTAGAAGAGTTTTAATGGAAAGGGTTAGTGTTATATATGATGTCAACCCTATTCCTATGGATGTTTCCGGATATAGTTTGGCTAAATTTTATTCTAGGATGAAGGATGGAGATTTAGATAGATTTATGGAGATATGTAGGAGATTGAAGATAGATGAATTTCTCTATAGAGATATTAGGACTTACTCTAAAGGTACTTTAAATAAATATTCTCTCTCACTCATATTGATGTGTAACTCAGATCTATATATTTTAGATGAACCTTTCTCAAACATTGATAGGGAGAGCATATTAGTTGTAGTAGATTTGCTGCACGAAGAGTTAGATAAAGGTAAATCTATTATAGTTGCCTCCCACATACCTTTTCAGAAAATTCCTCCAGAATCAAATATAGTTTTTATGTATAATGGAGAGGTTGTTGAGAAGGGGTTGTTTAGAGAGCTTTCATATAAATATTCTCTTGCATCGATTAGGATTAAAAATATGGTATATGATGAATTGAATAAATATGTTCCAGTAAAGCTTTTAGATAAGATATGTATAGGTGGAGAAGGCTTAGAAATATTTTCTAGACATGCAGATAATATAATTAGAATTTTGGAGAAAAATGGTATAAAGTATACTGAAATCTATCCAGATCTAGGGGAAATGTATTTAAAAATAGTTTTGAAAAGAATAATGTTATCGAAATGAATCGAATATAAAATAGATAATTTACATCAAATTTCAACCCCTAATTTTAGCATCTCTTTATTAGAAAGATTGTATTTGAAACTGTTTCAAAGATTTTCTCCTAGATTTTTCAAATAATATTTAATAGCTGTTTCATTTAACATGATATTCATGTTTTGGAGGAAATATTTTATTAAAAAAGTTGTTGTGATAGCTTTTATAGTTGTTTTAGCTATCTCTACAGCATTTTTAATTAAAAACATTTATAGAATTAGAGGACGTGAGGAGGCTAAGATATCTATGCATGAAATATATAGGGAAACTATTAATCTATATCCGGAGAAACATACATCTATAGAATGGACTATAGAGTTCTCTATGGGGGAGAGTATAAATACTATTGGAGTAAAAGTATCGTATGAAGGCTTATTAGAGGAGAAAAGCGATTTAGAGTTAGAGTTTAATAAACAGATCGGAGAATTCAATCTAAGATTTCTATCATATAATCTTAAATTTAAAGATAGAGAGTTATTAAGCAATAGAAGCATAAGTAAGACATTTGTCTGGAAGGGAAGAAAATTAAAAATAACATTATACTATCCTTTAATAGGTATTAAAACGGTGAAATATATTTTTTCAAATGAAGCACCATATATAAGCATTCAAATTATAGGTAAGGGAAATGATGAATATATGTTTTTAAAAAGGTTTGGCTTCCCATTTTCAAATCTACCAAAAGCTTTACAAAAGAGGATTAGAGAAAAAATTTCTCAAACATCTATTTTAAAGGAAATGTTTAGAGAGGATCTAAATAAAACTATTATTAATATATACTATGATATAGTGGAGGACAATATAGTTATAGAAAGGCTAGAAATTATTCCAGTGGATAAACAGCCATATCATATTGTAATAGATTTGAAGGAGAAATGGAGCATACCTGTAAGTGAATTTGAATTGCTTAAGAAGTCTACTGAGGAGATAGGATTACCGTCTTTTAAATTGGTGAAGGAATGGGATATAGCTAAGATTAGGGAGAATATTAATAGGACTATGCAAATGATTATGGAGGATAAAGTTTTAGGTAAGGTTGCGGAAAAATTATTGATAGAAAAATTTGTTGCAACCTATAAATACGTTGATGGTGAAATTAATTTAGGTGATTTAGAAATATCTATGTCAAGCAATTTAATGAGGATAAAAGCAGATATAGATTTATTGAAATGGGAGGTAAATTTTATAGATATATATTTGAGGGAATAATGTATTGCCAGTGAAAATGGTTAAAACGACTCTATTAAAGATAATAATCTTTCTACTTGTATTGATAATTACATTTAAGATTCTTACACCATCTCCAATATATATTGTGATGGAGAATGGAAGGATAAATATAAGGCTTAGAAATATTTTTATCTATACATTCTTCGACATGACATTGATTGCATCACTCTCATTTATCCTAGGACTATTGATTGCATACTATTTTCTAATAAGTGAAACTAAGATGCCGATTAAGATAGAGGAAATTAGGGAGGGGAAAATAGTTTCATGGAATAATGCGGTAAAAGGTTTAGATAAAGATGAAATTAAAGTATTGAAAATCATTGTTGAATGGAATAAGATATATCAAAGCGAGCTTGTGAAGAGAACAGGATTTTCAAAATCGAAGATAAGTAGAATATTAGGTAAACTCGAATATAGAGGACTTATAGTTAGAAAGAAAAAGGGGTTAAAAAAGATAGTTATAAGTATGGTCAGCAAACCTAGGCATCAAATAATGGTTAGTTAAAAGAAATTTAAATAAAAAATTATTTTATATATTTTCTCGCCATCTTCAGTATTACTAATGGAACTGTTATAGTTATTGATAATACATATATTGAGGTTAATAGTGTTAGAGGAAATGCTAGACACAATATTTGGGCAATAATGCATAATATTAATGTAGTTATAGGTATATAGATAGAATACTTACTATATTTTAAGCCAGTTCTTGATTTGAATAGTGTTAGTATTGGTAGTAGGTATATTATTCCAAGCATAGCTGATATCATTGTTCCTGCTAGGTATACAGTTAGTTCTTGGCTTATAAATGTTATTGGTTGTGCTATGTTTGTCGATACTAGTAGTGTTTCGATCAATGGATATAGTATTATTTTGAATGGTGTCTTTAGCCAACCATTCTCATGAATTATTTGTGCAATACATGGGCTCCAACTATAATAAAATGCGTTAAAAGCTATATAGAATCGCTGGCCAGCATAGCTATTCAATACAATATCATCCCTAAACCCTCTAAGAAGATTTACCTCATTGCTAACTTCACTACCATACGTAACTGTAGCAATAATACACTTCTTCTCCTTAATAGTCAATGTGAATGTAGCTGTCTTCTCCAATCCATCTGTAGTGCCCTTAACTAGAAGCGTATATGTTCCCTTAGCTGAGCCAGAGTTAATTGTAAGCACACTCGAACCAGTAGGTGTAACGCTTGATGGATTGAAGCTATAGCTTGCACCGCTAGGCAAACCTATTAGTGTGAGCGTTACAGTTTTAGCTGTACCACTGGTCTTCGTGACAGTAACAACGAGTGTTGTAGATTCGCCTTGATTAATCTCGACACTGGATGGGCTTACAGATATTGTGAAGTCGAATACTTCTTTCACTACATGTAATTGTATTGTTGTCTGCTTACTGACTCCTCCACCGCTTGCAGTAACTATGATTGTATAGTCTCCATCTAGGTTTGATGTATCTATTGTAAGTGTACTGCTGCCTGTGGGTGTAATTGATGCTGGATTGAAGCTGTAGCTTGTACCTGCAGGTAGTCCGGATAGTGATAGGGATAGTGGCTGGGCTGTGCCGCTTGTAAGTGTGGTTGTGATTGTAATTACCGCTTGCTGTCCAGCGTTGAGGTTTAAGGTGTCTGGGGATGCTTGTAGATCGAAGTTGAATGGGACTTGGGTTACCGTTACTGATAGGCTTGCAGTAGTTGTTTTTCCTCCACCACTACCTCTAATTACAACGCTATATGTTCCGGGTGAAACGCTTGATGCAATACTTATAGTTATTGTTGCTGTGCTTCCAGGTGTTATGCTTAATGGATCAATTGTTACTGTGAATCCTGATGGCTTGCTCTGCACACTTAATGTTACTGTTTGGCTGAATCCTCCAATTGGATTTACAGTTATGCTTGCAGTTCCACTACCACCCTGCTGTATATTTATTGATGGAGGATTTATTGCCAGGCTGAAGTCTTCGGACGTTATTTTTAGTTGTATCGTTTTTTCCTCATCTATTCCTGTTCCATATGCCTTTATCTTTATATTATATGTTCCTGCTGGGGCTGTCGATGCAACGGTTATCGTTAGCTGTGAGGTGAATGGTGAGTTTCCATTGCTTGGGTTAAATGTATATGTTACTCCTGCAGGTAGGTTTTCAATCTTCAAATTTACTGGATTAGGACATGATCCAGAGATGCTTACAGTTATCGTCTTACTACTTCCCTTACTAATACTAATTGATGAAGGAGCTGTAATCGTTATCTTATATTTATATCTAACCAATAAATATGGACGATAATCGGCATCACCATAGTTGCCCGATCTAACATATATACGTCCAGATCCAGAGATATATGCTATTATTAGTCCATAGTTATATAATGGATGGTCAACCCAGTATTGGACTAAATCTTTCAAATAACGAAATCTCATCCAACCTGTCTGAGAATAAGTTGATTTAACGGTATATGTGGTATATAGATGGGTATAGTCTCCTCCTGGACTAGACCAATAATTACTGCTTGTTCTCTTCTTCCATGTAGCTTCATTATATTTCCAATTTTTAGTTATCCTATATACCCCTACTTTGACCTTCTGTCCCGATGGAATATTATGATGATATCTATATAGATGAAGCTCAGCGCTAACTATCTCAATATTGCTTGGTAAACCTACTAGATCGAATTTTATAAGTGTATGCCATCTTTTCCATGATGAATCTTTACCGAAAATAAGATACTCTAAACTACCATAATTATTATCCGGAAAACTTTCAAGTATATAGGTATCAGCATAAATGCTTGTTATCTCCTTTGTAAGTGGGGTTGCCTCTACTTTGATTGGGTAGCTGGTTAATATGAATGCTGTTAAAATTACTATCAATAATAAATAATTATACTTTTTTATAGACATGTAAATCCTTTATAATATGAAATATGAATATATTAATTTTACTCTTATTTAAATTTTTAGACGATCATATTATAACTTTTTAAAAACATTATTTTAATTTATAGATTTATGTTTTATAAATATTTCTAATATATTTTAATCATCCTACTCTAAGAAGTTATATGAAATTTCTTAAAATATTCGGATAAATATAATCGTTGTTCGATATTTAAGTACGTCTTTAATGAAATGCATTCTAGAAAGGTTGTTATTATTAGGGATATATATGGTGTTCCACATATTTATGGTGGTGACATAGATGTTTTATATGTTTTGGATACGCTTAAGCTGAGGATCATTTAGAAGATATGGTTGGTGTAAAAAATGTGGATAGTCATCTATATTTAATGTTAGATGCATTCTGTAGGGGTATAAATAGATATATTGATACACATAACGTTTTAGGCTGGATTAGAGACTATCATATAACTGTAAAGAACGTTGTTGTATTTGGTTAATATGTAATGTTGTCTAGAAGTATTGATTATGATTAGCTGAGACAAAAAGATCTATTAAGAGAAAGGAGTTTCAAATGAATGGGTTGTTGGTGCTTCGAGGACGTCTATAAAGGCCCCAATATTACTTGGAGATCCACATCTGCCGTGGAGCGGTATGAATAGATGGTATGAAGCCTATCTTATCGGAGATAAATTGAATACATATGGAGCAACACTTTATGGTCTCCATTTATAGTGATAGGATTTAATGAACATATAGCATGGACATTTACAAGAAACTCTGTAGATCTTGCAGACATATTTGCTGAGAAACTTAACCCAAATAATATTAGAGAATATTTAACAGAAGATGGTTGGAGAAATATCGTTGAAAAAGGAATTGGGATAAAAGTTAGGATTGGAGAAAGATATAAAACTATCTCTAAAACTGTTTATTATACAGGGCATGTTCTTCCAGTTCTAGATACATTTTATCATATAAATATTGCTGGAAATCTAAGTGAATTTAGGATGCGCTTAAATTAAATGATTTTAAAGTGTAAAGGTATTTTGAAAAAATTTATTTCTATGGAAAGGATATGTTAAAAATATGAGAAAATAATTGAACTAAATTATCTAAATGTACATATTATTGACCCAATTCTACTTCCGGTATCCGGAACTTTAATCATATCATCATCAATTATTTCAACATCCCCTTCATAGTTTAATGAAAATATTTTTGCATTAACTATCCTATCTATACCAATCTTTCCTAGATCCAACTTTATATCAAAATTTTCTGGGATACTTCTATTATCTAAATAATTTATTAATAGAAATTTCCTAGACCTGTTTATAAACAGTTTTACCTCGACATGTCTAGGCTTATCGACAACACCCATATCATCTATAAACCTTGAATCATATTGATATTTTTTAATTCTCTTTCTAAGCTTAACTACATCCATCAAATACTTTGTAAACTCTTCTTCAAGCCCTAGTCTATCGTATAGAGTTATATCAAACCTATATCCAAGCAGATATACTCTATTCAACACATCTTTTTCACTCCACTCTCTCTTAATATCTGGATAATAGTTTTGCATCGCCTGCTGAGACCATGGATTTGCAAACCCATCAATAATGATATAATCTGGAAAAGTATATGAAAATACTTCTGGACATGGATATCTAGTCTGTGTACTAAAACTCGTATAAAGATGTAGATGTGCATATTGTCCTATAGCATCTCCATTACCCTCTATAGCTATAATAAAGTCTGGATCGATCCTCGTAGCTTCCTCTACAATCTCCTTTATAAATGATACTCTACATCTAACAGTATCTCCATGATGTCTATGACCATGTTTAAAATTAAAGCAGTATGTCACTGGCGGGGAAAATACCTGATCAATATAAGCAGCATTTACTCCATATTCTTTAAGATATTTCTCTATAATCCAATACTTGAGATATTTTCTCCACCCCCTACTACATAGGCACATTATCCTATATCCATCATGTATCTCCTCATTAGGATATTGTACAACATATGAGCCATCAAACTGTCTCTGAGCATAGTTTCTAAACTCTCTCCAATCAGGTATTGGAATATCCTTTGGAATTTTATTTAAATACTCTGAAGGAAGATTTGGAAGAGTTGGGTCAAATGCCTGTATATTGTAGTAGAAACCTATATGCCCACCTCTCTCCCTAACATACCTTATACCATCTTTAAATTCATCTATGCTTCCTAGAAATGGATTTGGATAGTAAAATCTATAGCAACATGTATCTCCAACCATTTGACCCCAAAACTGTATATGATTGAAACCAATTCTTCTAGCTTCTTCAAACAACATTGGAATATCCTTGAAACCAATATTATTTCTGAAAAGTCTATGAAAACCTAATCCATACCATCCATCAAAATCCTTAAGCCAGTCCGGTATCCTTGGTTTCCTCATCCAGCTATTACACCACTCCCTATACTTGTCTGCAGCCCAATGCCAGTCTTCACAATGTATTCCAATAACATATGGTTGTGAAATCCATTCAGATCTGGGTGGAATATATGGATATTTCCTTATACCGAGCCTAAGGGTCTTAGATTCATTCATGACGTCTGTCTCTAAATCCGTTAACAATAATGTTTTATCATAACTAGCAAGATATATTCCACCACTTTCATCATATAGATCCATCCACTGCATTGATGCGAGTCCACCATAACATAGATTTTTATGATATGTTCCATCTCTATCAACTGGGTTAACAATTTTCTCGCCAAATCTATTCGGTCTAACCAATATATCGTCCCTATAGTCTTCTCCGATTTTTAATCCATATATTTGTGGGAAACCTACAGCAACTATCTGGCCATATTTCATATCATCAAGCATATTTTTAACATGTATCGTTGAGTAGACTAGTTCATCCAAACCTAGTTTAAAGGATATTTGAACATATATCCGAGACTTTAAAATATAGTTCAATAATAGTTTAACGGTTTTTTCTCCATAAATATATTTAAAACTTTTAAGTCTATATGGAGAATATACTCTATAACTTTCGCCATATAAGGCATAGGGCATTGACTTTAGGCCTCTTTCATCACATAAAAGTATCCAGAGATAAAATAGTGGACCACTATTAAAAACATATCTTGTATTAGAAACCTTGTTTACAATATTTTTAATAAACCCTGTAGTTGAATCAAAAGCCAGTTCCAGAAAATTATTTCCAATCCTTATAATATTATTATCCAATAAAACATAATATGGGTTGATCACAATCACCCAATGATAGTATAGAAAAGATATTAAAATGTTTAATCAGCATACAGAAACTCTATTTCAACTTCCCTCTTTAATTCATCAAATATGTTTATTATCTCCTTTTCTTTAACTGCAAAAAGTGCAGGCACTTTCTTTACCTTCGCCGTTGCAAGAGTCCATGCATCAGCCAGACTTATCCTATATTTACATTTAAATTGACCAGCTATATATACCAGCTCATTAGAAGGTACTATCTTCATCATTTTTAATAATTCTTTAACATATTTTACTGCATTATCTAATCCCTCAGCTCTACATATTACATAGAATATTTCAGATAGTGTATGAAGATTAATAAATCCCTTCTCAACAATATATGAAAGATTTCTCTTATAATAATGCACTATAAGTATGCTAGTGTCTAGTGCGTAGCTTTTCTGCAAGTTCCATCAACCTTTTCTCCCTTATTTTTTCAAGCTCATCATCCTCTTTTAACTCTATAAATGCTTCTATAATCTTAAAATCTTGTTCAATTTCATCTCTATGTCTATCAACATATTCTCTAAGAGCATCTCTAACAAGTTCAGTCATAGATACAAACATTTTCTTTTTCCTAAGTTCTTCTAACAAAAGCCATAATTTACGAGGTATCCTTATAGCAGGAATAACTATACTATCCATACATAACATTATATTACAAATGTATA
>CAZKAY010000009.1:0-35363 GCA_964550975.1 uncultured Thermoproteales archaeon
GATTTATAATTTAACCCATAAAATCGAAAAAATTATTATTCTAAAAAATGTTGTTTTGTATCCGCAAAACAACAAAAAACGGGTAAATATATGATTATTAAAATCCTATTTATTTCGATTTTTGACGAAAACTGCCTCAATTTTGAAAATTCCTGGATAAAATCACCCAGGACAATCATATGTATAGAAAAAACTAAAAAAATAAAAATTTAATATATAAGACCTATATGAAATATACCGATTTAAGTACTTTCAATAAAATATAAGAATATTGTTAATCGTTTGACTCTTCTCTAATAAATTTACCCTTCTTCTTACTATTTACTTTTACAAAAATAGCCAAAAGATATACATCATAAATATTGTAAAGGATGATAGAGGTTAAGGAAAATAGAATAGGAAATAGGTTTAAAAGTTTTCTCCACGAAAGTTAATGTACGATTAGAAGAGATAATAAGATTCAACCAAAAATGTATTGCTTCTACTCCAAAGAATTTTCTAGATCACCTAAATCCATGAAAATACTATCTACTAGTGTTACTATTAGATAAGTAGATATGCTTAATAGTATATATCCTCCATATCGATACAAATAATGTGGAAAAAGCGCTTTTAGATTCTTATTCTTCCTTCGCCGTTCAACCGAAGAGTTAACTATACTTTATGATTGTGAAATATAGCCAGCAATTACCAAAATTTTTAAACTTGTACAAACTACTTACTATATGAGTAGGGTAATAATATGAATAAGGGGGTAATTATTTATTTAATCTTACTTCTAACCATAACTTTCGATCAACCTCATCAAATATCCTTTGCAACAAATGGTTTTGATATAGTAATTCTTTCGGTCCCACATTACTATCAAGTAAAATGGTATTTTTGTGGTCCTGCATCCGTTCAAATGGTCTTGCATTATATTAGTGGTGTGAAGATTAATCAATATGTTTTGGCTAATGAAATGCATACAAGTTCGTCCAGTGGTGGAACATATACAAACTACATGCCTAAACCGTTTAGATTAAGAGGATATAGTGCCATAGAGATAAAACCAATGAACGTGGATAAACTAAAATATTATTTAAGCAGAAATAGACCAGTAATTATACTTATTTGGTTTGATACTAGAAAGAAAAGCCAGCATTATGTTGTAGTTATTGGATATGATAATGATGGAATATATATTCATGATCCATGGCCTGAGAAATGGGGTAAGGCTAAAGATAGAAATCTGGGTTCATTTGTACATATAAGCTATTCTATGCTACTTAAATTATGGAATTGTAGTTATCCATTCTGGGGTTTAGTTGTAGATAAAATGCTTCCCACAATATCTTTTTCCTTTGATAGTCCTATTGATACTGATATAAAGATAAATGTTGAGACAAGTCTCACAAAATTTCAGTGTAAAGTTAGAAGAAAAAGTATGCTACTTATAGGTTCTAGGCCTGGAACTCATAGAATTATTATTGATAAATACATTGATATAGGTGATAAAAGTAGACTCAGATTTATAAAATGGTCTGATGGAGATAAGAAAAATGTAAAGACAATTAATCTTAAAGATGATTATAGCAGCATCGTTCTAAAAGCTACATATTTTCTCCAATACTATCTAACAGTCCTTTCAGATTATGGAGATGTTTATGGGAACGGATGGTATGATAATGGTAGTACGGTAGAAGTAGGCGTTTCTAAACCAATAATATCCTTGTCTAAAGACCGCAGACTTATTTTAAAGGGATGGAGTGTAAATAATAGTTTTATAGAAAAAAGTGGCTCCATTATCCTTCAAATATCCTCCCCAGTTACTGTAAAAGCTATATGGAAAAAACAATACTATGTACGTATAGATAGTGTATACGAAGTATATGGAGAAGGATGGTATGAAGAAGGAGAAAACATAAAGATCGGAGTATTAAATTCCCCCATTTATATATCTAATGATACTAGAGTTAAATTTGATGCGTGGATTATTGATAATCAAGTTGTTTCAAGGAGTCTTGAATACCAGTTTAATGTAAATAGGCCTATTAATATTATTGCAAAATGGAGTAAAGAATACTATATAAATATTATTAGTAAGATAAATATACCTGTAGAAGGATGTGGATGGTACAAACATGGAGCTAAAGCTACTATAAAAATACTTTCTACAAAAAAAGATTTAATATTTTATTATTATGAATTCGCGGGATGGATGGACGAAAATGGAACAATTGTTTCAACGAATCCTAGCTATACATTTTCAGTAACCTCTCCAGCAACTTATAGAGTTGTATGGATATTAAAATACAATATTGTTACAATGAGTCTTATCCTAGCAATAATAATTATTATTACAATAATTCTATATCATAGAAGAAGGGAAAAATTCCACCATCGCCTCCTCCATTATAATTGATCTGTTACATCCCCCTCCAATCTACCCATTAATTCGATTGGAATTGTTAGTTTCTCCTCTCTCTTCATCTCATCTATATTCCATTTTTCCAGAAAATCGTATAATATTTTTCCTTGGCTATGCTTGGGGGGTCTTATCCCCAGTAGAAATGATATTGTCGGAGCTATATCTACCAGAAAAATTGGCCCTAAAAAATCTATTGGTCTGACATAGTTTTTCTTAATTCCAGGTCCAAAGATAATAAACGTTGCATAGTTTGATGAAAAATCTGTCTCGCTGGTAGGAGGCTGTGGTCCATGATTTGCCCCGCCAACTTTTACTGAGATTCTTTCTGAAAGCTTTACACCCCATGTAAATCCATGATTATATACGAATACTATATCTCCAATATATGGTCCCCAGAGCCCGATGATCGGCGCATCCTCCCTTCTTAAAGCAAAGAGTATTGCATATTCTCCGTCATCATCCTTGCAGCTTCTAAGAATGTCTATTACTTTTCCTCTGATATCCTCATATTCCTCATCACTAACAATGCCGTCCTTATATCTGCTTTTTAGATTAACATAAATGTTTGTTAAATCTATGAAAATTTTACTTTTAGACCAATTAATTACCTCATTTCCTTTCTCATCTTTTTCAATGCATATTAGACCTTTTTCAGCTAATTTCCTTACAATAGAATACATTTTCCTATTAGGTACATCTCCATGATCTGAGACAATTATAAGATAGGAGTTTTTATCCAATTTTTCAAAAAATTTTCCTACAAGCTTGTCTGCAATTCTATATCCTAGCTTTAATCTGTGCATCGCCTCATCAACTTTTTTGGGATCATATTTACCTCCAACGGGATCAGCAAAGCCTAATGTACTGTGATGCAATGTATCTAGAAAATGCCAATGCATTATATATAGTGAAGCATCATATTTCTCCATACAATAGAAAGCTGCATTCACAATCCAGTTAATCTGATACTCAAATTCCTCTAAAAATGTTTCCTCATCAATTAAGTTTAGCAAATATAGTCTTCCCACAGCATCATTTATATATGGACCAAAATTTTTTACCAATTCTTCGGCAAGATTAGGTGGATGTGTAAATCCAGTTATAGGATATATCTGAGACCTATATAGTTTAAGCCTAGACCCATTCTTAGAGATTTCTATTAATTTAAACCTAACGGTTGCAATAATCCTTCTACCACTTATCTTAAAAACTTCTTTAAACCATTTGCTCCACTCTCCTTCTTTAAGAATGCATAAAGCTTTTTTACAATCCCTTTCTTTAGCCAATATAATTTTATCATAGCCATTTCCAGAGGAATCTATGATTAATATATGATAATGGATATTTCCTTTATTAAACTTAGTATCGACAACTATATCCGCTTCAAGAGGATAAGAAAAGCTTTTAGGTATATTTCTCCATCCCTCAGCCTTTCTTATACTAATTAAGGAAAACATATTTCTTTTTTCAACTACGTCTTTATCTACATTTTTAGGAACAAAGCTCGAATAACACATTGGACCTACTATATCAAAAAAGTATCTATTGGGTTGATAAAGCCAATCGATATGAATAACATTCTCTGCTGTAGGTGGATATCCGATGAAATATAATAACACGCTTTTCAATCCCTCTTTTGAAGCAGCTTCCCATATATATTCAGCTCTGCATAGATTTGATGACATTGCCTCCTCCCCTCTCCTTGCTATTATTGGATTTCCTTCATCATGCCTCCCCCAAACAGCTATACCATGAGTCCCTGGCCAGGCTCCTGTGGCTATAGTAGCCCAATTTTCAGGAGTCTGTGTAGGTATTGCTGGAAGAGCTTTAGAAAATCCTCCATTCTCCATAATCTTTTTAAAATTCGGCAATATACCAAGTTTAACAAAATTTTCTAGAATTTTAGGAGATAATCCGTCAAGACCCAATACAAACACTTTTTTTCTCAAATATTTCCCCAATAAAATATTTTTAGAAGAATAATATCCACTTTACTTTATATTAAAAATTTCTGAGACTACTATTTTGAACACGATAAATTCACCATTATTTTATGAAACTATGTACTTATATTCTATAGTAAGGGTTTATTAGTTAATTTTTGAATCATATATTGATGTGATAATATGAAGGATGAAACTGGGAGAATTATTTCCAATATATTGCTTGCTCCACATATAAGGGAGGAAACCATTTATGCACCATTAATAGCTAAAGCCATTAAACCAGGCCAGTTTGTGATAGTTATTGTAGATGAGAAAGGTGAGAGAATACCATTAACTCCAGTAGAATGGAATGTTGAGGAGAAATGGATAAAGATAGTTTTCCTTGAAATAGGTGTATCTACAATTAAGCTTGGGCTAAAGAAAAGAGGAGATAAAATCTACTATATTGTAGGTCCTCTAGGTAATCCTTCTATGATAAAAAATTATGGTACAGTTGTTATGATTGGTGGTGGAGTAGGTGTCCCATCATTATATCCTATAGCCAAGGCTTTGAGAAAAGCTGGAAATAAGATTATATCGATTATAGGCGCTAGAAGCGCTAATCTACTCGTATATGAAGATAAGATTAGAAGTATTAGTGATGAAATATACATAACTACTGATGATGGATCTAAGGGTATGAAAGGATTTACATCAGATGCATTAAAAATAGTTTTAGAGGAAAAAAATGTTGATATAATTTGGGTTATAGGTCCAGCTATCATGATGAAAGTTTGCAGCGATATAAGTAAATCATATAATGTTAAAACTATAGTTAGTCTTAACTCTATAATGGTTTGTGGAATGGGTATGTGTGGTGCATGTAGAGTTAAGGTAGGTGGTGAAACAAAATATACTTGTATTGATGGCCCGGAATTTGATGGACATCTAGTAGATTGGAATGAATTTCTTTCCCGTCTAAAAGCATATCGACCTGAGGAAAAAATTGCTTTAGACAGGTTTAGAAAAATATTGGAGAAGGGTGAGATACATGGTTAAGCCGAGAATTAAGATGCCTAAAAGGCCTCCAGAGGAGAGGATTAAAGATTTTAAAGAAGTTGCATTGGGATTTGATGAAAAACAAGCTGTTGAAGAAGCTTCTAGATGTTTAAATTGTCCTACAAGAACATGTGTTAAAGCCTGTCCAGTAGGTGTAGATGTACCTAAATTTTTGAAACTTGTAGCTGAGAGAAAATTCGAAGAAGCATATTTTGTTATAAAGGAGAAATGCCCTATACCAGCTATGACTGGACGTGTATGCCCACAGGAACAACAATGTGAAGGTGCATGTGTTTTAGCTAAAATAGGGCAGCCATTAGCTATAGGCGCTATTGAGAGATTTGTTGCTGATTGGGCTAGAGAAAACGGTATTGAGGAAAAGATACCTAAAGTTAAGCCTAGAAGAAAGAAAATCGCAGTTGTTGGTTCAGGTCCTTCGGGAATAGTTGTTGCAGCAGATTTAGCTAAACTCGGCTATGAAGTCACAATGTTTGAAGCCTTTCATGTACCGGGTGGAGTACTAGTATATGGTATACCCGAATATAGGCTACCTAAGGAAATCGTCCGCTACGAATTAAAATATTTGGAAAAGCTTGGTGTAAATATAGAAACCGGAGTCTTAGTGGGTAGAACTATATCAATGGAGGAATTACTGGAAGAATATGATGCAATCTTCCTCGGCGTTGGTGCAGGTCATCCTAGATTTTTAAACATTCCTGGAGAAAACTATGCATACATATATACTGCAAATGAGTTTCTTGTTAGAATAAATCTAATGAAAGCATTCTTGTTCCCAGAATATGATACTCCGATACATGTTGGAGAAAGAGTTGCTGTAATAGGCGCTGGCAATACTGCTATGGATGCAGCCCGATCAGCTCTTAGACTCGGAGCTAAAAATGTAACTATACTTTATAGAAGGACTCGCCGCGAAATGCCTGCAAGAGCCGAAGAGATAGAAAACGCGGAGGAAGAAGGAATCAAATTCATATATTTAGTCCAGCCAATAGAATTTTTATCAGACAATGGTATAGAGGTTAGCAGAATAAAATTAATGAAAATGCGGTTAGGACCTCCAGATAAAAGTGGTCGTCCACGCCCATTGCCCACCGGCCATACAATGGAATTTGAAGCTGATACCGTCATAAATGCAATAGGATTCCATCCGAATCCACTTATACCGCGTTTAACACCTGGCTTAAAAACGAATTCGAGAGGAAGGATAATTGTTGATGATATGGGGAGGACCAGTTTAAAGAAAATTTATGCTGGTGGAGATATAGTTATTGGTGAAGGTACTGTAATAGAGGCTATGGGATGTGGTAGAAAGGCTTCTACAGCTATTCATAAAGATCTTATAAACTCAATATATTGATCTATTAGCCTAGTAACCTTTGCTCCTTATTTCTTTTTGAATTTTTTTAAGAAAATTCTTTTTAATTTTTTCTAATGCTCTTTTATTCTCAGCTTCTATTGTAACTCTAATTACTGGTTCTGTATTTGAAGCTCTGATTAATATCCATCCATAGTCTAGGTTTATTCTGATTCCGTCAATTGTATCTATATCACTATATTCTTTCATAAATTTGTCTTTTAAATTCTCAATAACTTTAAATTTAATTTTATCACTGGCCTCAATATTTATTCTCATCAATGGATATAGCTTAGGAACTATTTTATGTATCGGTTGAGATAGATTTGACACCGCCTTAGCAAAGTATAGTGAAGTAAGTATACCATCATCCATGTTCAGATTCCTCCATACAGTAAAATGCCCGCTTCTCTCAACGCCTATTATAGCATTTGCTTCAGCGACCTTTTTAACCATATATGCTCTTCCAACAGGAACTTTATATATTTTATGTTTATGCTCTCTAACATATTCCTCAAGGATCATTGAACACTCCACATTTGCTACAATATCTCCTCTACCCATACCCTCTAACATAACTATCGCTGCTTGCTCTGAAGACAATATATTTCCACTATCATCTATAAAGAGAACTCTATCTCCATCTCCATCATATGCTACTCCGAAATCTGCATTAGCAAGAAGAACTGTTTTTGATAACATATATAGACTTTCCTTAAAGGGTTCAGCACCTCTAACAGGAAAACGAAAATCTATGTCACAATTGATTCCTATCACACTATTACCAATATTTCTCATAACCTGTGGTGCTACCAAGCTTGCAGCACCATTTCCACAGTCAACCACAATCCTAGCTCCACCACTTCTACCCGCTTTCTCTAAGAATTCAGCATATTCCTCAAGTAGATCGTATTTAAAAAATCCCCCAATATCTTTATAAGAACATCTCTTTAGACTTGATTCATCTAAAAATATGTTTCTAATAGAATATATATCTCGACTAAACATGAGCTCGCCGTTAGGCTTACTAAGTTTTATGCCATTCCACTCAGCGGGTAAATGCGATGCAGTAACATAAGCCATACCGAAACCTTTATGAAGAGTAGAATACAATCCCATTCCTATAGGCCCTATACCTATATCAAATACGTTTACTCCACCAGACATAAGGCCGGATTCAAGAGCCCTCATAAGTATAGGCGTAGTACTCCTAATATCTCCTCCAACAGCATAATTAGAATAATTATAGGTAGCTATAGCAACCCCTATTCTAGCGACGATCTCAGGTGTAAGGTCTTTACCAAATATACCTCTAATATCGTAATCTCTAAAAATATGTATAACTTTATTAAATAACACTATTAACCCCTCATATCATTATCCTTATTGATAAAATATATCTAAATTATATATTAGTTCATTAATTTTATAGTATAAATTTTATGCTATCATCATAAAATTAGAAACTATGAAAAATTACAAGTTGTTAGATTATGTTAGAGCATTTTTATCCGTCCTAAATAGATTTTTCCTAAATCCGAATTATTCAATAATTTTTTGCTATTACCCTCTAAGACCTTTTTCCCAGTTACTAATACATATCCTCTATCAGATATTTCTAAGGCCGATCTAGCATTCTGTTCTACTAGTATGATAGTTGTACCCTGATCTCTTATCTCCAATATTTTTTTAAGAAGTTGTTTTACAATTTTCGGTGCAAGCGCTGCAGTTGGTTCATCAAGCAATAGGAGCTTAGGTTTAGACATCAACGCTCTACCTATTGCAAGCATTTGTCTTTCACCACCACTTAAAGTCCCGGCTTTCTGTTCCCTTCTCTCTCTAAGTATAGGAAATAACTGAAAAACCCTTTCCTTAAAATCATTAATATTATTAGCATGATTTAGATAACCTCCTATTTCCAAATTTTCCTCTACAGTTAATTCTGTGAAAACGTTATTTGTTTGCGGCACATATCCTATACCCATCCTTGCAATGATATGAGGCTTAATACCAGTAATATCAGTATTATTATATACTACTTTTCCACCAAATATTCTAGTTAATCCAAATATGGTTTTTATTAGTGTAGTTTTACCACTACCATTTGGACCAATTATTGAAACTATCTCTCCATTCTCAACATATAGTGAAACCCCCTGCACTATTATAAGCTTTCCATAACCAGAATAAAGATCAACTATATCTAATATCTTATTCATCTACTCACCTAAATATGCTTCTAAAACACTTGAATCCTTAACGATGTTATCCGGTCTACCCGATGATATTATTTTACCCCTATGCATTACATATACCCAGTCAACATAGTCAAACAATATTTCTAATCTATGTTCAATTATAAAGAAAGTTAAACCATACTCATTTCTTAACTCAACTATATGTTTAAAAATATCTCTTGCAAGTTTAGGTGCAACTCCTGCAGCAGGTTCATCCAATAAAAGCATTTTAGGCTCAGCCATTAAAGCCCTAGATATTTCACTTAACTTCATTTGTCCACCAGAAATATTTGATGCAAAATTTTGACTTATACTAGATATATTTAAAAAATCCAATATTTTATAAGCTTTTTTGGCAAAACCTAACTCTTGTGCTATCCACTTAAATTTAAATGGCGCCCACCATATTTTTTCTCCCAATTGATTTTTAGGAGGAACTAAACTGTTTTCAAGTACCGTCATCCCATAGAATAGACGGGGATTCTGAAATGTCATTACTAACCCTTTCCTAAATCTATCATATGGAGGTAGATCATCTATTCTATTACCCATAAAAAATATTTCTCCCCTATCTTGCTTCAATATCCCCATTATAACATGAAATAACGTGGATTTACCACTACCATTGGGACCGATTAAACCAGTTATAGATCCTTCATTAACCTTTAAAGACACATTATCTACTGCCCTTATTCCTCCAAAATATTTTGAAATATTTTTTAGCTCCAATATCTTCATTTTTACCCACCTTTAAAGCAGGAGTTTTTAAAGGCTTTTCGGGAAAAATACCTTGAGGACGATATATTAGAAATAAAAGGATAAGTATTCCAGCAAAAACCCATCTTAAGTAATTTATTTCAAGAGGTATTTCAACTACCTGGCTAAGCAGTGCAGTAGCCCTATCTATAAGAGCCATAATTAATGTACCTATAACAACACCGAAATTATTTGCAGTTCCACCTAGAATAACCATAGTCCACGCAGTAAATGTAACTACTGGAATAAAATCATCAGGACTAATATAACTTGTATAATGAGAATATAATGCACCTGCTATGCCGGAAATAGCTGAACCAATTATAAGTACTTCACCCTTAATATTATGTATCACTTTACCTAAACTCATAGCTGCTAATTCGTCGTCGCGAATAGCTTTTAAAGTTCTACCGTAGGGAGAATTTGCAAGCCTTTCACATAAAATAAATACAAATACATCTATACCAGCTATTATAGATAAATATAGAGCTGCCTTCAACCTATAATTATCAATAAAATTAAATGGATGTGGGATACCTCCAATCCCATATGGCCCGCATGCCAATGGATAATATGTTCTAATAAATATCCTAAATATTTCACCAAAAGATAATAAGGTTATTCCAAGAAAATCCTCTCTCAATCTAAGTGCTGGTTTTGAGGCTAAATAACCAAAGATACCTGAAACAATTGCCGCAGAAATTATTGATAATATAAATAGAAGTAAGGGTAGAAATGGGTTTTCATCATATATATGCTTAAGCATTATTCTAGCCTGTAGATCGCACGGAGATAAATGTATCCCAAATAAATATAGAGTTATTCTCGTCGTTAATATTCCAGCTGTAAATGCACCAATTCCATAAAAAACAACTTTTCCAAAATTAGGTTGACCGGCAAATCCATATTCCAAATTAAGGCTTAGGGATAATAGTAGATATATTCCATAGAAAGTTAGGAATGATATTGCAAATCCCACTATATCCATTCCATCACCTTTTCCTTATTTTTAAAATAATTTTTCTAAGGTTTATTCCAGCGATACCTTTAGGACTTGTTATGAGAACTATAACTACTATCATAAATGAGATCATTGGCTTATAGCTTAAACTTACATTAAACCATTGATTTAGAAATGATAGTAATAGATTTTCTGAGAAACCTAGTATGTATCCACCTATAACTGTTCCACTAAAACTAGTTAACCCACCTATAATTGATGCAGCAAATATAGAGAGTAATGCTTTCTGACCTACTGTTGGTGTAGCCCAGACATAATTTGCCCAGAGAACCCCAGCCAATCCAGTCAAACTACCACTTATAAACCAGGCAAGCATAGTTATTCTGCTTATATCTATGCCAGATATGGCAGCCAGTTGAGAATTATTTGCAACTGCTCTCATAGCTTTACCCAATTTAGTTTTAGTCAATAGTAATTGTAATAAAAATACTAGGAGAATAGTTACAAATACAGATACCTGAAATAGGGGGGTTAATGAAAAACCAGCGATCTTTATTGTCTCGCCAAAATACATTTTTGGTAAAATATTGAATAGATAAAGTTTATAGAAAGTTCTTCCAATGTCTATAAATACATATATTAGATATCTAATAATAATACTGACAGCAAGAGATGCTATCATCAAATATACTAGTTTAGATCCCCTATTTATTAGAGGTCTATATATTATTAGATGAGTAACTACTGCACATATACCAGTTATTATAGCTGATATTATAAGTATAATTATAGAAGTTAAAATGGGATGTAAATTTAGAATTGATGATAAAGGAATTATTATTGAAAAAAGTACGGCAATATATGCACCTATTGTGATAAATTCTCCATGAGCAAAATTTGGGAATCTTATTATAGAATATGTTAATGTTAATCCAAGTGCCATTAGGGAATATAAACTTCCAGTTAATATTGAGTTTAGCAATGGTATTATTATATCCATATCCATCTACCAATGTCTATAGAGATAGATAGAATAAAACTACAATATAAAATTTTCCCATATGTAACTTAAAAATTTTTAAAAAATACGTATATAAAATCATTATTCTAGAAAAATATGAATAATTTATTAAAAATATGAATTCTATTTTACATAAAATTTATAATTATCTTTAATCAGATATTCATTGAATTTTTTTAAATATTTATGAAAAATATTTAAAAAATATTCAGAATTCTAGGCATTAGAAAATAGAAAAATTTATAAGGATGAAGACTCATAAATTTTCCTTTAATGGAAACCTAGGTGAAATATATGGAAACAAAAATCATTGCACTAGTATTGATAGGCATATTAATAGGATCGGCACTTGGATATGGCATTGCAATATTTACCATAGGACAAAGCCAAAGCTCAAAAGTAAAGGAATTGCAGGAAAAGATATCACAACTTCAGGGCAAAGTATCTCAGCTACAGGATAGAATTAATTATCTCGAATCCCAGTTGGGTCCTAAACAATTTGTAATCGGAGCTATATTTGATTTAAGTGGTGAACTAGGAGATATAGGTGAAGACTTCAAAGTGGCCACAGAAATAGCAGTAAGCGATATAAATAACTTTCTGAAAAGCATCGGTTCAAATATCAGTTTTAAGCTTATAGTGAAAGACAGCATTGGAAAACCGGAAGAAGCTGTGAAAGCTCTACAAGATCTTGTACAAACCTCTGGGGTAAAAGTAATTATCGGACCTATGACTAGTGCAGAAGTCTCTGCAGTAAAATCATTTGCAGATGAAAATAAGATAGTAGTTATAAGTCCATCCTCCACTGCTCCAAGTCTAGCTATCCCCAATGATTTTATATTTAGAACAGTTGGATGTGATAAGCTTCAATCTTTAGCACTGGCTAGACTGGCTAGTGATAAAGGTTATAAAAAGGTAATTGTATTCTGTAGAGACGATACATATGGAGTGGGTCTTGCCGAAGCATTTAAGACCAGATTTGAAGAACTGGGTGGACAGGCAAAGATAGTCAAATATACTCCAAATCAGCCAGACTATTCAAGTGAAGTTAGCCAGCTAAGTCAAACAGTAAGTAGTTGGAATGCAGATGCAGTACTATTAATTTCATTCTCAACTGATGCTGCGAACATTATAGGGCACGCTAAAGAACATGATGCTTTAAAAAATGTTAAATGGATGGCATCGGAGGGCCCGCATGGCTCTGAGCCCCTAAAAACACCAGAAAATGCCGCATTTCTAACAAGTACAAATCTATTAGGAACTAGGCCTAAACCTCCAGAAGTAATGAATACAAGCACATATTTACATTTCTTATCGGAATATAGGAGCAAAACTGGTAGCAATCCGATCTCATTTACACTATATACTTATGACGCTGTATGGCTTGCAGCTCTATCAACAATATTCGCTGGAAAGTATGACGGAGAAACTATTAAAAATGCTTTACCCCTAGTTGCAAAAATATATTCAGGTATCTCCGGTTCATTAGAACTTGATAATGCTGGAGATAGGGCTAGAACAGATTACTTTATATATACTTTGACTGAAAAGGACGGTAAATATGATTACGTGGATATAGGTGCATATTCCTGTAGCAAGGACTCAATAGAATGGTTTAGTAAAAGCTAAAATTATTTTTTACCTCTATTTTTCCGAATCCAGTGTATTTTATTAGTTTTTCTGGAACTAATATTAAATTTGAATCAATATTATAATAGTTCTCTATTATACAGCATAACATTCTCTGTATGGCTACACCCGTAGCATATAGATTTGCCACATATTCCTTTCCATTTTTTCTCTGAACCCTTGTATTTATTTTTCTCGAAACCCAATCTCCCATAGTCGCTAACGAAAATAGTTCTCTATATCTCCCTTGACCGGGAAACCAGCCTTCTATATCATATTGTATCGTAGCTCTTCTATCCATATCTCCAGAGGATAATAGAGTTACCCTATACGGTATATTTAGACTCTGCATAAATTCTTCTGTTATCTTTAAAATATATTCAAGCTCCCCTATATCTTCACCGAGTCTCGTTATAGAATGCAGCTCAACCTTATGAAATTGATGTGTTCTAAAAATACCCTTGGTATCCTTCCCATGTGCTCCAGCCTCCTTTCTAAATGCAGGAGACCATGCAAGAATCCTTAATGGAAGCTCGTCTTCTCTAAATGTGTGATCTATATACATTGCAGCAATAGGATGCTCTGAGGTAGTTATTAATATAAGATTCCCCTCTACGACATGATATATAGCGTCTCTAAAGGCTTCATAATATGTAATTTTCTCCTCAATACTTTTCCTCATAAGATAGGGAGGAATAATTATATTGTTAAACCCCTTTTTACTATAGAATTCTAGTGCGTAGAGACTTAATGCAAAGTCGAGAAACACTAGTTCATTTTTTTCCACAAAAAATCTTGCCCCAGAAATTTTTCCAGCAATATCTGTATCGGCTAAATCGAATATCCTTATTAAGTCATAGTGGTGCTTCGGTTGATATTCTATAACATCATATTTCTTTAACCCCTTATTCTCCTCTAGAAATTTATTAAGATAATTACTCCATACCTTAGGTATACCCCAATATCTTACTGCTACATTATATGTTTCATCAGGACCTATAGGTACACGTGAATCAAGAAAATTTGGAAACTTATATAACAGTGCTATAAGCCTATTTTTAATATTCTTCGTCTCATACTCAAGTCTTTTAATATTCACATTAATTTTACTTACAATCTCTTCTATTACATTTAAATCTTCTTCTCTAATTCTTTCCTCAAGACGATACTTGTCCCACACCTCCTTAAACCTCCTTTTCCTAAGTAGTACATTAATATCCTGAACACCGCGAACCTTTATAAAACCATATATTCTAGACAAACTATTTATCTCGAATCTAAGCCTCTCTAATTGTTTTTGCATCTCTCTCCATTTACTATCTAAATTCAATGCCTTATCAACAAGACTGGCATCTAAATATCTTTTTTTAAAAATCTCTCTATATACTTCAGGTCTCTCTCTTAAAATAGACATATTAATTGGAAAAACTGTGCTCATATATTTCGCCCTTAACCCTATATTTAAATTGATACAGAATATAAATCTTTATTAGCTATGTATGAATAAAATAATTGTTATCTCAAAGGTGTATAATTTGAATAAAACTAATTATGGTATTGGTATATTTTTTATATCACTTGCCTTAGCTATAATGCTATATGCATATGGCATAAATATAATTGCAGATATATCTATTATATTAATAATTATGGGTTTCTGGGAGACATATATCGGAGTACTATATTTCAGTAAAGGTAGGGATAAATATCACTTAGGTTGGGGGATCTTTATAGTTTCTATCGGACTTCTATTACTTATATATACATATATTCCAGAATATGATCTCTATCTGTTTAGCGTATTATTGCTTATAATTGGAATATTAATAATCTCCATGACTAGAGCTTAGAATAGAGAAAAATATTTCCAATATCTTTTCAGCAGAATTTTTTACAACTTTACTCATTTTCCCTCCAAAACCTATATTCGAGATTTGTATACCAAGAATATATGACCTAGGATATATGGATAGAGAATTTAAATATTTTATCAGTAGCTTTATTGGTATTTTATGAGTAGATGCGAAGGATACTTCACGAATATTTTTAACTTCGGTGAAAACTATTTCACCAGGCTTTAGTCCAGCATATATACCATCTATAAATAATATTGTTTCCGGCTTATATCTAGCTATTACTCCAAAAAAGTTTTCAAGAGCATTCCCCACATTTAGAATATTTTTCATACTATACTCCTTTAACCTTCTATAGATATATATTCCTACCTCATCATCTCCCCTAAACTCATTTCCCATACATATTATTAAAAAATTTTTATCTAAAATCTCTTTAAGAAGTCTTTCTAACACTTTCTTCCCCCATTAACCCCATTATCTCCATCCATATTGAAAGAGTTTTTTCAGCCTCCCTCCTATCAATTTTACCTATTGCTGCACCAGCATGTACAATAACATATTCGCCAACTCTAACATTGGGAACCAGTCTTAAATCAATTCTCCTCCTAACTCCACCAAAATCTCCTATACCAATCATAGTATTTTTATCAATACTAACAATTTTTGCTGGAACACCTAGACACATATTTTACCACTATCACAAACAATATTTATCTAACATATACTCATATATTAGAATAGCCATGATAAGTAAGCTACACTTCATACTGAATACGCTATTTCTAACATACGCATCATATCTAGATATAAAGACTAGGGAAATTACAGATAAAATTTGGTTGATAATGCTTATAGTAAACATTCCCTTCACAATATACTTTATATTAAACATCAGCAATACTTTAAGAACAATATATATTGTAAACAGTATTATTTCAATCACCTTATTCTTATTACTCGCATATTTTGGATTTATGGGAGGTGCTGATGCAAAGGCTTTAATTATATTGCAGTTATCAGAAATTAATAGCATTCTACCTTCATCACTACTTATCTATATCAACGGTATACTTTTATCATTACTAGTAGTACCATATATTTTATATAGGAATCTCCAGTACTATTTAAGACATAGATATTTATTCAGAAAAAAAATTCCATTGTATAAGAAAATTTTAATGATAATCTCATCATATAAAATGAAATATAGTGAGAAGATGGGAAAAAACAAGTATTTCTATACATTTTTAGGTAAAGATGAGAAAACAATAAGGCTTAAAATGAGAATAGATGAAAATGATTTTAAAATTGACTCAAAAATTAGCGAGGGGGAAGAAATATGGATATCACCTACGATTCCATTAATATTATTTATCACAGTAGGGTATATTGTTTACAAAATATGGGGTAATATTATCTTTAAGCTTTTTCTCCTATTATGAATTATATGTGATTGCTTAATGAAGGCTTTAATGCTAAATATAGTTGGAATTGTACAGGGTGTTGGATTTAGACCATTTATATATAGAATTGCAGTAAAAAATCATTTGAAGGGATATGTGAAAAATATCGGAGGATCTGGTGTAGAAATATATGTAGAGGGAGAAGAAAGTAATTTAAGAAAATTCCTAATAGATTTGAAGAGATTAAAACCGAAACCAGCCATAATAGATAATATTTCTATAAAAAACGTTAGACCTATAGGATATGATAAATTTATTATATTAAAAAGCACTGAAAAAATTTACTCTAGATCTGTTATCCCACCAGATATAGGTGTATGCGAAGAATGTTTAAGAGAAGTAATGGATAGAAGATCTAGATGGTACAATTATCCATTTAATTCTTGCGCAGTATGTGGACCTAGATTTACTATAATTGAGAAAACTCCATATGACAGGAAAAATACCTCTATGAGAGAATTTCCTCTATGCGAGGAATGTTTAAAAGAATATAATGATCCAGAAAATTTTAGGAGATTCCATATACAAGGCATAAGTTGTCCAAGATGTGGTCCAAGATTGTTTCTTTACAATAAAGATTTTGCCCAAATCGACGTATCCGATCCATTGGATGAAGCAGCAAAACTTTTAAACGAAGGATATATTTTGGCTGTAAAGGGATTGGGTGGATATCATATAGCTGCCTTGGCCAGTGATGATGAGATAGTTTTAACTCTACGTAGGAGAAAAAATAGGCCTAGGAAACCCTTTGCGTTAATGGGATTAAATCTAGATGTCATTGAAAAGATATGTATAGTTAACGAACAGTATAGAAATTTATTAAAATCACCACAGAAACCTATTGTAATAATGCCTAAAAGAGAAAATTCTATTATCTCTAAATATATTGCACCCAATTTAAAAACCCTCGGAGTCATGCTTCCATATACGCCTTTACACTATCTATTACTTCGAAAGATAATGGATAAGATATTAATTATGACTAGTGGAAATAGACGGGGGTTGCCAATAGCAATAAAAGAGGAAGACGTTTATAAACAACTGAAAGGTGTAGTTGATTTCTTTCTAGTCCATAATAGGAAAATAGTTAATAGATGTGATGATAGTGTTATTAGAATCTCTGATGGTAGACCTATTTTTCTAAGAAGATCTAGGGGATATGCACCATTATGGATCAATATAGGTTTAAAATTAAATAGCTATTATGTAGCATTGGGAGCCCATTTATCCACAGCCGGTGCAATAGGCTTTGAAAATAAAATTGTATTAACACAATATATTGGAGATATAGAATATTTAGAGGTATTAGATTTCCTAGAAAAATCGATATTATTTTTATTAAAAAACTATGGTATAGAACTTAGTAAGGTATTTCTAATAAAAGACCTCCATCCACAATATATTTCAAATACGCTTGCTGAAAAGTGGATTCAAAAATACGATGTAAAATTAATGAACGTTCAGCATCATTTCGCACATATTGCGTCAGTTATGGCAGAAAATAAGTTAAGCGTTGATGAAAAATATATCGGTATAGCTATGGATGGAACAGGATATGGATTAGATGGAAATATATGGGGGGGAGAGATTCTTGAAATCGATTTTAATAATCTTAGAAGGATAGGACATCTTGAATATATTACTATGCCTGGAGGAGATTTTGCTATAAAATATCCCGTAAGAATGCTTATAGGATTTCTACATAAAAAATTCACTGATGACGAGATATTGAAAATACTTATGGAAAGAGATTTAATAAGAGGTCTGCCAAAGAGATTGAGAGAAGCCGAGATAATTTTAAGAGGAATTAAGAAATATCGAATAAAGACATCTAGTATGGGTAGATTTTTAGATTCTGTCTCAGCTTTTCTCGGATTATGCTTCGAGAGAGACTATGAAGGTGAACCGGCAATAGTTTTAGAAGAAAATTCTTGGAATGGAAAATTAATCGATGACCTTTGCTTTAAGTTTAGTAGAGGGAATACTACTATCATATATACCTCAGATATATTTCAAAAAATCTTTGAATTAAGAGATCTCGATATAAAATCGATAGGATATAGCATACAGTATTGGGTAGGATATTCCTTAGCCGAAAATGCTATAAGAAATATGTATAGACATGAAAATATACTTCTAGTATCAGGTGGATCCGCTGTAAACGATATTATTCTTAAAGGAATAAGGGATGCCGCATATGAAAACGATGTAAAAGTTTTAGTCAACAGTAAAGTTCCGCCAGGAGATGGAGGAATAGCCTTGGGGCAAATATTTTTAGCAAACATTTTTAATGAGAATAGCATTAAGATAAAGTATGATTCTATGGAGGAAGTGATATGGAGATAAATGAACATGTGAAATGCCCTAATTGTGGAAAAATAGTTCCTAAGGGAAAATTCTGCATATACTGTGGATTCCCACTTGAAAAAGCAGTTAAAGTCACTATAGCAAAGGAAAAGATAGAGGAAGAAAAAGCCGAAAAAATTAATTTAAAAGATCTTGATGAAAGAATAAGAAAAATCGAATCCATGTTGAATGACGCAGTCTTTTGCCCAAACTGTGGTGCCTTAGTTATCCCTAAAAACAATAAATGCGGGGTTTGTGGAGCTAAAATAAAATAGTATGGCTGATTATAGTGGAAATATATCCAGGAATCATTATAAAAGACTTGGGATTATTTATATCTAAATTAAAGTTACTTGTAATATCAGATCTACATATTGGATATGAGGAAGCCTTGGCGGAACAAGGTATACATTTACCTAAAAGTCAGTATCCAGAGATAAAAAAATTGATTAAAAATCTTCTAGAATATTTTGATCCTAAAGAAATAGTTATTAATGGTGATGTAAAACACGAATTTGGAAGCGCAACTAGACAGGAGTGGATTGAAGTCTTAGATTTAATAGATTTTCTCAAAGAATATGTAGAAGAAATTGTTGTTGTCAGAGGTAATCATGACAACTTTCTGATACCAATTTTAAAGAAAAAGGAGGTAAAGCTTTATGATCCGTTCTATCTTAGGGATAACATATATTTTATACATGGACATAAAGAACTTACAATAGAGGCGTTTAACTCTAAGATAATTATAATAGGACATGAACATCCAGCTATAAGTTTGAGAGATGAATTGGGCATAAAATATAAGTTTAAATGCTTTTTAAAAGGAGATATTAATAGACAAACATTAATAGTTTTACCCTCAATATCACCATTAATGCCTGGATCAAGTATAAATGAAATAAATAGGAATAAATTTTTATCACCAATTCTGCATAAATATTTTTCAGATGAATTTGAAGTCTATGTCTCCGATCCGGAGATAGGAACATATTTCTTTGGAAAAATAGGGATGTTGAAGACATTAATTGTAGAAGAATAATGGTAAATATCATTTCTTTCTATAAATAACATAGATTAGACCGCTCATAATGACTATGACCGCTATAATTATTTCAATTAAATTAGTAAATGTTAGTGGTATTCCAAGCAACTCTATATAGATATCTAAATTCACCTCTACAATACTCTGCTGTTTTTCATATATCTTTATATCAACTTGCTTTGAGAATCCTCTATATAATATTTTTATATAATATTGACCTATATTCAGATTCTTTATGCAAATACCATTCATATTAGTATTTCCACGACACACTAATAGATTATTCTGATCATATATTTCTATAGACGCATTGTTTATAGGCTGTCCCTGAGCATTTTTCACAATTATTTTCACTGAACCAATCTTCAAATTCGAAGTAGATTCTGATAAAAGATTTTCAACTATATTTGGTATATTGTCGAAGAAGGACTTCGTTGCACCTACATGTACATACCTTATAACCCCATTTTGATCCACTATGAAAAATGTAGGTATACTTTTAACCACATAGGTATTAGACACGGATCCAGTAATGTCAAGTAATACGATCCATGTCATGCCATTGCTGTTTACAAATGATACAACTTTATCTTTGGATTCACCAATATCTATAGATACGACTACAAAATTTTTAGTTGTTATCTTCGGTAAAATAGATTTAATATAATGGATTGCAGCTCTACAAGGAACACACCAAGTTGCAAAGAAATCAATTAAAATAATCTTACCTTTGAATTGAGAAAAACTGACTAGTGTATCATTTATAGATTGTAGAAGGAAGGAAGGTGCCGGCTTATTAAGCAAAGTTTGTGGCTGTGCTATAGAAAGACCCATCCTACTCATCAATGATAAAAATACTATTATAATTATACTAATTTCCTTATACATCCCTAGACCCATCAACATATACTAATACAAATATTTAACAATTATTATAGGCATTGTATTATATCATTGAGTAAAAATCAATATTTAAAGAAAAGTTTTCTCTATTTTTTAACCAATCCAAAAATTCCCTTTTTGGAGGATCATCTTTCCATATTTTATCTCTAACACCTTCTAAGAAAAGATCCTCCTCCCTATTATACTCTGCAGATGTATATATTTTTGAAAAATATTTCTTCTCTAACCTATTCTCTAACTCTCTCCTCCAATTAATATCTCTAAGAAAATGATGGCTTACTATTATTTTTTTAATAAAACTTTTTCTAATTAAATACACGAGATTACTAAGACCTTTATTAATATCCTGCTCACTAAACTTACTTCCCATCAAATATATTGGTGGACCTCCTATTATCAATATCATAGGCCTCTCCTTTACAATATATTGTAAAACTCTCTCTGATATTGGTCCTTGAACATCTGGTGCAAACATAATTTTCATTCCGCCATGCTCTATCGTTAATAAGAGTACATAGCCAAGCTTAGTATTATCCAATCCATGAGGAAGTGGTGGAGAAAAAGACAAGATAGTATTTCCAATCTTAACATTTTTAGCATCCACAAAATGAAGTTTATATGCAATTTCACTAACATATTTATTAAATATATATCCTCTCTTAGACTGATGGAAATTAATATTCTCTTGAAAATTTTTTGCTAGAACTATCTTATCTCCATATATTTTTTTATAAGTATTTTCATCAGTCCACTCATACCTACCTTTATGAGGAGGAGTATAATGATCTAAATGATAATGACTTAAAGTAACTATATCTGCTAACTCTGAAAACTCTATAATTCTCTCCCTAGCCTTTCTAAGGGCATCGAATTCAAATGGATGGGGCGGATATCCAAATCTTCTCGGTGCAAGCGACACCCCAGCATCAAGTAAGATATTAATATCCGGTGTCTCAACAAATGTACACATACTTCTAACTCCATAACTTTCGTCAGCTAAAAGAGTTATTTCAATCAAATATAGACGCCCCTTGGCTTGGAGACAATTCTATAATATCTATTTTCACACCATATTTATCATAGTAAGATTCCATTAAAACTTTTTCCAATAAATTTACTTTATCTTCACGTATAAATATGAGTACATTTCCACCTAAACCAGCTCCAGAAATCTGTGCTCCAGCATACTCTCCTAAATTATATCTCACCTGATCACATATAAAATCTATAGGTTCTATACTTCTCTCATATCCTCCAGGCTGCATATATAGCTCTAATTCTTCACTAAACACTCCTCTAGATAATAGCGAAATATATTTTATCAATACTTGATCAGAACATAACTTAGAAGAATCCCATTTCATTTTATCTCCAAATTTATTAAACTTTACAACCCTATCCCCATCATGAGAAATATTTATAAGCTCTATAATCTTTCTAACAGCATTCCTTTTAAGTAGACTTGGAAATATAAATGCCCTCTCTTCCTCCGCCAATCCAAATAAAACATTTTGTCGAATCTTATATCCACCAGCAGGTTCTCTATGATTCGTAAATATCGATTCAAGCTCCTCTAAATATTTCTCAGAAATCATTCTTCTTAAATCATTCCTCGATGCTTTTAATGGGAGCCTCAATAATATCTCATACATTTTCTTTAAATCTACACCGAGATTTCTTGTATTTAAATCTCTTAATAGCTTTAACTTATTACTATATTGTGGATAAAGACTTTTAACTATTAGTAGACCTATTCTATACGACGCTGCAGTCACCCTTAAATAGTTTATAGCATCATCCGTAGCTGGACGCTTAAACCCAGAGTCAACTATAACAATTTTATATCCCTTAGGAAAAGGAGCATAGTCGACCTCATCAATAAGTGTTGGGAGACAGCCTATATGTGATACATGTCCGCGTTTGGATAAAATAATTGCTGCATGATCCGCCGTCCCACCGCGAGTTAATCTATACCACTCAGAATAACCAATAATATCTATAAACTCATTTAAAGGAATATCTAAACTATATATCTTTTTTAATCCAAGTGCTATTGCAACTACAAGTGCTGAAGAAGAACTTAATCCCCTTCTAGGAGGAATATCTCCGTATATTAGAGCATTAAACCCCCCTATTCTTTTCAAGAATCTTCCATTATCATCCATAAAATAGTTTTGTAGATATATTATCAGTCCCTTTACATAATCATCCCAATCATATTTCCCCCCCTTCTCCCTAAACTTCTCAACAGTCCATTTATCCCATTCCTCTAAATTATGTATCTTACTATCTGGAAGCTCGTCACCTATCTTAAAAATCTTTGCTGAATAACATGGATCCATATTATATAAATAAACATAATCATCATTCCTTCTCCCTATAACGGCTATTATTTCAAAGTTAACTGCAATTGGATTTACATGCCCACCCATATAATCTATATGCCTACCCATAAGATTTACCCTGCCAGGAGCCCTACATAGGACCACTCGAGAATCATATCCAAATAATTCCCCAAATCTTTTTAAAAGATCAATATATGTTTTAATCTTTCTAGAAAAGTTTTCACCATAACTCTTATATAGAAAGTCTAATGTTAGCGGATGCCTCCTTTCAATCATTTCTATAAACTCTCTTATACTTCTCATTTCATCATCTCAAAGCAAGTAGTTTGATACATTATATGATACTTAAAATATACATAATTAATGCTAATAACATAACATATATCACTTTATTCTTAACATTCCTAGCATTCTCCGGGGAAGGGTTCTTAGTTAAACTTATAGATAGTAAAATAAACCCTATGTCTACAAATATAATTAATACTTTATAGTAAATGTTTACTATACCTAATATTATTGGTATAGGTGATAATGCCACAGCCAACAGATAGAAAAATGAAGCTACTATAGCACTTCTCCTTAACCCTATAGTTAAAGCCAATGTCCTTATATTTTTAATTCTGTCTCCTCTTATATCAACCATACCTTTAGTTACCTCTCTTCCAATAAGCGAAAAAAACGCCATCAATATGAATAAAGATAAAAGTATATCTATGTTCCCAGATATAGCTAATCCCCCAAAAATAAATGGAACTATAGAACTATATGATACTGTTAAATTTCCTATAAATCCTGTTCTCTTCAAATAAAAATCATATAGCAATGCTATACATGCAGTAACTAACGCAAAAATAAAGCATTGAATATTTATTAGTAACGAGAAAAATAAGCCTAAAAACATTAGAAATAATCCATAGACTATAGCTATTCTTTCACTAATCTCGCCGCTCGGTATAGGTCTATTTGGGGCATTTATTTTATCAATCTCTCTATCAGCATAGTCATTAAAAACCATAGACATAGCGCATATAAAGAAACCCACAAGAAAATCTAATATAATTATTCTAAACGATGGAATCGCCCTCAAACTAATTATACTTCCAATAATTGCAGCAAATCCTATCATAAATGAATTAATTGGACGAATAATCCTAAACAATCCCTTAAGCACGAAATCTTCACACCCCCTATACTATTATTCCCTTATTAATATAACTAAAATATGTTGTAAAATTTGTATGATAAAATTTTAAAACAAAATATCGTATTTCTATCTTATGGTTAGTTTAAAGGAAATGGTAAAGAATATTCCTACGACTAAGAAGTTATATTTAAAGGATTCCTACCTAAAGAGATGTCAATGTAGTATCTTAAGATTTGTTAGAGAAAAGGGTAAGAGGGGATACATTATTTTAGATAAAAGCATTTTTCATCCAAAGTATGGCGGACAACCGAGTGATAAGGGTAATATTGTTGGAGAAAAATTTATTTTTAATGTAAAGAAAGTTCTTCTCTATAACAATGTACTTATACATGCCGGAGTTATGAATGGAAGCATGGAGGTGGGAGAACATGTCCTATGTAGAATAGATTGGAATCTTAGATATAAGATTATGAAACTTCATACTGGTGGACATATATTAGATTATGCAATGTATATGGTTTATCAAAGACCTGTGAAAACCTTATCGGCTTTCCATGGTCCTCCTAAAGCATACTTAGACTATCAAGCTAATATACCGGATAGAGAAATGATTAATAAAATCGAGAAAATAGCCAATAATGTCGTTGAAAAAAATATTGATATTAAAATTAAATTGGTTAAATCTAAGGAATTAGAGAGGAATGTAATTAATCCGCCAAACTTAGATAGACTTCCAAAGCTGAGGGAATATAGAATAGTTGCCATTGGAACGCTTATAGCAATGCCATGCACAGGAACTCATCTTAAAAATACTGGAGAAATCAGTGAAATTAAAGTTAAGGAGATAGAAAAGTTAAAGACTGGATTTAGGCTATATTATGACTGTATCTAGTAATTATCAATATATTTCATTAGATTTTTCATTATATTTGCCTCCCCATTACTTTCTCTTAAAGAAATCTTCTTAGCATATGTGAGTCCACTAGGCCTAGAATTGATCTCTAATACTATTGGTTTTATAGACTTCTGATATTCTAGAAGTAAGTCTATACCCATATATTTAAGATTATCTTTATTATTTGCTCCAAGATTTATGGCTTTAGCGGCATCTATACATATTTTAAATATTTTAAAAATATCTTTTTCATTTAAAAAATACTTTATATTATTATAATATATGTTTCTGAGAAGTTTATTGATATCTATGATTTTACCTCCATGAGATATTGAAGAAACTATTTCACTCCTATTTCTCGATATTATTCCATATCCACCTTCAATTTCATATTCTCTTCCATTATATGAAACATTTATTCTAATCGTGAACGGATATACTAAATTATACAACATATTTCCTCTAACCTCTTCGACTATGACATCATCTGTCTTCAAAATCTTTTTACAATATTCTATAATTTTATCTCTGTCATTTACGTTAAAAACCCTTATACCAATACCCTCTGTACCGTGATCTGGCTTAATTATAACTCTTCTAGAAGATATCCTGTCTATAAAAGAATTTATCTTTATATCTTCACTATATTTTGGTAGAAAAATGTATTTGGGCATTTCGATATTTTTCCCATATATTTTACAATACTTTTCTATAAATTTATGTGTAAGATATTTGCTATTACATCTATTTGATGGTATAGATGGATTTACTAAAACTATATCTCTATTCCATAATGATATTGCGAGAGTTCTGTGCATTTCAATCTCATTTTCGCGAGGTAGATTTAATATATGACAAAACTTTATAGGAATGGGAGGATGGAGATAAGATTCAATTAAATAGTCGTCTTTACATAGAATTGCTCTATATGCTTTAATTCCATTTTTATAGAATATTATCCAATCTCTATATACTCCCATGAAAAAAATATTTCCACCATATCTATAATTATATTCATTGATATCCTGTGAAATATCCCATAAAGCATTTCTAAAAAAGCCATTAAATGTTCCAAATAATATTGAAAAAACTTTTTCAGACATATTAGCTTTAATTGGCTCTACATATATGTAAAGTGGTATATTTTTACCGACAAAATTTTCAGCTATACTATATGCAACTCTATTCAAATATATTTTGGATAGAAAAGTATTGACAATATCTATTATACCGAGATATCTTGACGATAAAATATAGAGAATATATCTTAAATCAACTAGCTTTTCATAAAAATATCTATATGGATTATGAAATAATCCATTGAAAAAACTGATTAAAAATTCTTCTATAAATATGTTTAGAAAATTTATTGGAGGGACATCTATAGGAAAAATATTTTCTACATACCTTTTTCTATAAACATATTCATAGTTTCTAATAAAATTCTCACTTATCTTATCATTTTGTAGAAAATATAGTAGAGATTTTAATCCAATACCAGCTATCTCACTAAATTTATCATATTTTTTTCTCAAGAATTTATAGAAAAAATTTATTTTACTATTAAAAAAATTATTAGCGATAGTATTTAAAATAATTATAAATATTGCTAGATATCCGTTCAAGTTTATTTCTTTAAAATCAATTTTAGATAGAAATTTGATGACTTCATCTATATCTCTACCATATAGAATACTTATATCAATCATCTCTAATTTTAGTAGATTTGATAACTCATAGAGAAGATTTATTGGATTTGGATAAGACATAAATATTTTTATAAAGTCTTTCTCTAAACTTTTATCTCTACTATTATAAAGATAAAAAAATTTTCTCTTTACATCAATGTTATCTAGGAATGAGATATAGGTTGATAAAATATATCCAGTCCTATTTAATGAAACCTTTTCATTAAATAATTCATCTATAAAAGTTTTCTCATGCATAGTATCATTTCACATAGAAATAATTAATAATCAAGTAATAAATAATTATTCTGGGAGAAATCTTATGGGATTTAGACCTCCATATGTTGCAGGCGCATTCTATCCTAGAAACCTTGTAGAATTAATTAAGACAATAAAGAAATGTTTTTTAGATAAAAATTTTGGACCCGGAGATTTACCTAGCAGTGAAAAAAGAGAAATAGAAATTATTGGAGGAATTTCTCCACATGCTGGTTATGTTTATTCAGGACCATGTGCCGCACATTTATACAAGATTCTCGGCGAAGCTAAACTCGATAATCCCACCATAGTTATACTTGGTACTAATCACTCCGGAATGGGCTATCCAGTATCAATGCATGTCAATAGGTTTTGGAAAACACCAATGGGAATAGTTGAGACAGATAGAGAATTCGGTAAACTACTTCTAGACACCGAGTTGGTTGTTGAAGACGCTACTGCACATAATTGGGAACACTCAATTGAAGTACAACTACCATTTCTACAATTTGTTTTCCAAGAAGAATTTAAAATTGTACCGATAGTTGTATCCCATATACCTTTAGAAACGATGAAAGAGATAGGGGAAAAAATATATGAATTAAGTAAAGACTATGATAGAAAAGTCATAGTTATTGCTTCATCGGATTTCACCCATCATGGATATCAGTATGGATATGTTTTATTTAAGTCAAATCAAAGAGAAAATGTAACTAAACTTGATAGATCATACATAGATGATATAGTTAGTTTAAATATAGATAGCTTTCTAAATAAAATAAAAAAGTTCAATGGAACTGTTTGTGGATATAACTCTATAGGAATTTTAATAGAATATGCTAGACAATATAATAGTAGAGGTAAACTATTAAAATACTATAACTCTGCGGATATAACTGGAGATGAAAGCCTTATAGTTGGATATGCATCAATATCATTTGAAACGGGTTAAGTTTAAATTACAGTTAAGTCATTTTCTAAATTATGAGAAATATAGATACAATCGGATACCACTATATTATTGAAGCATCAGGATGCGACCCTAAAATACTCGCAGATTCTGACAAACTTAGAGAAATACTCGTAACAGGAGCTAAGAAAGGTAAAATGGATATAAGAATAGTACATTTCTATAAGTTTTCCCCAACTGGAGTAAGTGGAATGGTAGTTGTATCGGAATCACATGTATCTATTCATACATGGCCTGAGGAAAAATATGCTGCTATTGATGTATATATTTGTGGAGAAAATACGGAGCCCGAATACACAATAGAATACATTTTGGAAAAAATACATGCTGAATATGCGCATATAACCGAAATAAAGAGAGGAATAAGAGATAATGATGAATATACACATAGCATTCTATCATGGGATGAAGAAAAATAGATAGATTATTTACCTATAATTTCCTTATATTTTTCTCCAACTCTAGCTAGATTTATTAATATTGGATCTACCGATTCACCTTCTCTACCCTTAGTTTTTAGCTGCCTCTCATATGGATAAAATAATCCCATACCTATATTCTCTTCTATCGGAACCACATCCCATCTAATGATCTCATTCTTCTCATATACCGGTTTTAACATTAGGTCCGATAGATTTGTCATTGGAATATAATATGGTGTGCCTGTAGCATCTCTACCTACCCATATACCCTCCTTTTCAGCAAATATTGGAGCATATAGTTCCATCATCTTCATAGTGGCCTTAGAAACACGTTCCATCTCATCTATCAAATACCTATATTTTTCTTTAAACATCTCTCTTTCAAGGACAAATAACTGTCCACCTTGACCATAATTAGCTATACCCTTAACATGTATAAGCATAATCCATCCAACTATCTGAGGCTCTTCTCCAGGAACCTGCGTAACATAGTTTCTAAAATTCCAATACAATGGAGTTTCCTCATCAATTCTTATATTTAATGACTCAAAATGCCTTTTAACCATTTCAAATGCCTTTTCTGTAAGAATCTCTCTAGGATTTGATTCGATAAACTCTTGTATTACAGCATCATCTTTAGGCAGTATTTCATTCAATATAAAGTTTAATGCATCATTAAACCCGTATATCTCTATACTCCCATCAAATCCACGAATATTCTTATTGAACCTTCTTCCATCGATATCTTTAAGCAAAGCTATAATTGTCCCTCTACCACCAGACTCTGTACTCGTCTTAATAATAACCTTCCTATGTTTTTCAGAAAATCTTTCTAAAACATCTTCAACGTATCTTCTCCTGGAACCTGAATCAAGATTTTTTAACTTATCTCTATATATATTTACTTGATCCATAAATTGTATTCTCTCATTCGGACTAACCCTATTATTATAATATTTGATCATCTCAGGTAAAACCGTCTTCTTATAAGTTAATCTATCAATGACCCTTGTCTGGTTTAAAGGTATACCCATCTTCTCCAATACTTGATTTAAAAACCATTGATGAGTAAAGTGTGGAAAAACTACGTGAGCTACAAGTGGCTTCTTAAACTTTACAAATACAAATCTACCTTCATCGCCTATGTCTTTATACTTTTCCCTAAGCTTTGAATCTAATATTGATTTTAAAATCTTATTTCTTCCACCAGCTCTGACATATTCATTTTTCGTCAGGAACATTAATCCATAATCTATTAAAGCTATTTCTCTACCAGATTTTTCATCAACACTTTTTCTTAGAAAATTAGTCATAATAATATTTTTATCTGGACCCTTATTTTCGTGATGATAGGGAGCACGTTTTAAAAATGTCATAGCAGTAGTATTTCCAAGATTATATAGTATGACCACATTAACCCTATTTTTATAGTCTAATGCATCGGGATCTACGTCATCTAAAACCTCTGGTAAAAAGAACCCATCATGATATAGTGTTGCAAGGTCTCTTAGCCTAGCATATTTGAAAACAAATTTAGATGCCTCAATATATCCATCCCTTAAAGCTATATCATCTCTATCTGTTCCAAGTGTAAGCAATATTTCTACATCCTTTTTATCCCATAATTTTAATTCAGTTCTATTCTCAATAACCTTTCTCAAATAATTGTATAGCCATTTATGTCTTCTCTCAATTAACTCAAACATCTCCTTTCTAGTAAAAACATCATTAAAGTTTTTATCTTTAGAAAAAGTAGCCCTCATATAAAGATATGGAGTATAATCGAATATATGTATGTTTAAAGTCCTATCAAAGAAAGTCGCTATAGCTGTCCATCTCTCCCTCCATGTAGTTGCATTAGATACGAGTTCTATAGCTAGGGAAATGTCTAGTAACTCTGCAGCCATAGCTATCTTCTCTAAAATACCTTTATCTCCATTTGCATAAGATGCGAGCCTAGCTAAATGATCTACAAGTATTTTATGGTTTCTTATACCTATACCTCCAGTTCTAAATATATTTTGATTAATGAAATCATATATTCTATTAGCCTCGTCAATACTTCTACTTAACTCTCTTGTAAGTATAGTTATAGCGTTACCCATATAGATAATTAGTTTTGAAAAAATATCATCACTTATATCTATTCCAGATGATTCAAGCATTTTTTTAGCATCATGATAAATTTTATCAAAATTTCTCTCCCTAAAGCTCGGAAGCATATATTCTATTATCCTAGCTATTCGCTGTCTTCTTCTAATCAATCTTCTCTGCAATACCTCCCACTCCTCTTTCATCTCACCCTTAAGCGAGCCCCCTAAAACTCTCTCAACCCTCTCCTCGACAACCTTCTCCCTAAGTATAAGTCTTTCAACAACTTCTTTCACAAATTTTCTCTCAAGCTTGCCTATTATTGGCGGTGAATCCGGTAAATTTATTGGACAAAATCTAATATTTTCATCAAATCTATTCCATAACTCGTAAACATACTTCTTAAATTCATCAAAATCTCTGAAATTCTTAACCCTATTTAATAGGAGATATCTTCCACCTAATATTAGAAATGTACCGAAATCTAGATCCGCCAAATTTAAACCTGAAATACATCTGCCAATTACCCTTAAAATCAATTTATACTTCTCTCTATACTCACTATACTCTTTCGCATCACTTCCGATTTCCATTCCTTCAAGGAGCCAATTATATTCATCAATCTTATCCCCGATTTTACCGACAATATTATTCAATATTTTCTGGGCTTCAGCATAGCTATGACTCATAATATTATTTAGTAATCTTTCGGCAAGATTTTTTTCTTCATTCATCTCATTTAGCCAATAATCGATTATTTCATCAGAAATCCCTATAGCTACGTATGTTCCTCCTAATGCGAGCCACGACTTAACCATATCTTTATCAAATACCACTCCCCTAGCCCCAGCAGAACCATCAACAATAGCTAAAGCACTACTCGGATTTCCATCTTTCATCAAAAAATATAGTTTCACTAAGTTTTCTGTAAATTTAACTAAATTTGGATGAGGTATACCCAGACTTAGTACATCTAAGCCTCTAATACCCTCCTCAAAACTCTTATATATTCCCCTATAATAAACATTTAACCAATGAATCCCGCCCTTAACCCTATTTAATATAATTTTATCAATGTTTTTGATAGATTTTAGCTGAGGCCATTTTGAAAAAGCTATACCATATTTCTTAAAGTTTTCCTCAATATCTTTCTTACTTAACCCAAAATCCATTAAAATTTTTTGAGATAAATTAAGTATAATTCTAGGCCTATCTTTAATCTTTATTTCACCACCATTGCTATCTATACCTATAATCCATTCAAGAAAATCTACGCCGAACTTCTCTAAATTTAATATAATGTCATCCTCACTTATACCAGGAATATTTTCTAACAAAAACATTTTTATCTTCTCCGCCCCATTCTTCAATCTAATACTGCTATCAAACAGCCAGCTATCTACATCTATTAGAGGATCTATAACTCTTATTTCCCCAGGAACATCGTATTTATCAAGATATTTATGAACTATTTCTCTTAACCATCTCCATCTCATCCTATTAAGTCTCTCATCAGATTTTGTTAATGCGAGAAATAGTTCAAACTCTGTTGAAAGTCTACTATCCTGTACACCTGGCTTATAAGATGCCTGAATACCTACACTAAACTCCTTGAAATCATGTACATTTGGATTCCTCTCCCTAGCTCTCTCTAACGCATGATATATTAAAGCAGCTGTATGATATGGCATAAAATTGTTTACGAGCCTTGATGGAATATATCTTTCCTCATATAATTTTTTAGCAATATCTCTGAGATATTTTTTCCATGGACTAACCGGAGAACCGAGTTTTGACACTATATCAATAATATTCTTAACACCATCTATATAAATTCCCGTAGTAGAAAAATCTTTCAGAACTTTTTTAATCTTCTCCTCAACCATTTCCTGCCATTCAAGAACATCCTCATAATCCCAACGACTCGATAAAAGTTCCTCAACTAAATTTATTATATAGGGATGTAAATATCTTGGCACACCTATCTTCTCCAATACATCTTCACTTTTAAGACTCAATACATAGCTTACAAATAATCCGTCTTTAGGTACACAGAACCCTCCATAGCCTCTTCCAGGCCATAGGATTAGGTGGGTTGGACGCATATTTATATAAGATATTATCGAATAAGCATTTGCACCCATAGCCTCAGCAGATAATGCTATGAGATTTGCAAAAGCATAGTTATCGTCTCTAGAAGCGTTTTCCAGCGTCTTCTGTCCCTCAGCACTAGCTGGATTAGGAAATATATAAGCACCTTCCTCAGAAATATTTATTTTTTCAAACAATTTTTGGGCGGCTCTACCAGCCTCTAAGTCAAACGGACCTAAAGGCTGTCCAAAAGCTATAACCGATTCGATTTCATGTGGACCTAGATCTACTCGACTTGGAGCATATACAAGATTATATGCTTTTCTCTCACCCGTAGCCTCATACCTATATTTATCTAATTCTTTTAATAATCCATGTTTAGCTATAACTTCCTTCCTTGCAGTAGACAAAGCAAGCTCAATATGATCTCTAATATATCTATATGTTAAGTCTATCAGCTTAATTTTAGAATCTTTTGTAAGTTTCAATGTACTGGAATCTAAACCATATTCACTTAAAACTTTCTCTCTAGCCTGAATAACGCTTAACCCATTTTTAACATATCTCTCTACATCTTTATCAAGATTATATTCCTTTATTAAAGCTATTTTAGCTACCTCTCTTCCAAAGTCTTTATCCTTTAAAATAATATTTAGCAATGCTCTCTCTTCATTAAATCCCTTGGATAACTCCATTTTCAATGCTTCATGATAATGCATATCCTCTATAGCAGTTTTGGCATACATTATCATATTTCTACGATATTTTTTAACAAGTTCTTTAACCTCATCCTCCAATCCATATGCCTTCACTATATTATAGTTTGCCATCTCCTCTTCAAGCCAATATTTTACTAGATTAGTCATATTATAGCTCTGAGTAGTTACAACAATAAATGTTGGAGGATTCCTACCCTCCTTCAAGGAATTCTCGATATTCATAGCCCAATAAGGCGCCATCATCCTTATAGCTGTCTCCATATTCTCATAATCTATCTCATATCTACCTTCACCTATCTCATGTATAAACAAGGGTAAAGCCTCAATCCAGTAATCAACATATTTTAGCGCCGTGAGACTAGGAGTTGCATGAATATTCATACCTCCCTCAACAATATATTTGTCCAACCCAAATTCAGGACCGGCATAAGCCTTTAAAATCTCATTAACATATGCTATCTTACTAGCCCCCATTGGAGAAATTCTTTGACCGAAAAACACATAAGTATTATATTTATACCTTGAATTATAGAAAACCTCACTAATACTCTCTAAAAATTGATTTATTCTTAGATGAAGTTTATTTAATTCATCTAGTTTTCTAATATACTGATCCCCGCTAAGCCTACCCTCGTCCCTAGCCTTCCTTAAATTCTTCTCAACCTTCCCCCTATAATTTTCCAATCTCCTTAAAATCATATCTCTTATACGTATAAAATATGCCTCTGATATCCACTTATCCCCTAAAATTTTTTTAAATCTTAACGCTGGACTATAAATCTCATATAAATTATTGTCCAACAAAAATTTCAGTAAATCCTCAACAATATTTTTAAACTTCTCATTAATTTTATAGCTCTTAGAAGCAGCTAGCAGATATCCTATAACCATAGATGCCCTGCCAAGCCGCATATATACTATATCCTCCCCTCTCTCCCTAGCCATTTTAATTAAGTTAACTATATTCTCCTCTTCTAACCTATCATTATAGGATTGCTTTATAACCCTATATAAATCATTTCTACATCTAGTTGAATATATATCTCCACCATATCTTCTTAAAATATCTCTAACTCTTTCAACATCATACGCATATTTCTTCCTAGACTGAGATATAAGCCATGTAATCCACCTATCTACATCTCCCTTTAAACTATTTTCGAGAAATATAAAGAAAATGTTATCTATGTCATCTCTTTTTAGAAAAAATTTTACGATCTTCCTCTCCTTAAAATCATATTTTTTATATGCTTCTAGACATTTCTTTAACACAAATTTCTCATCAAATCCAGTTAAAATATATGATATGTATATTGAAAATAAGTTGAAGATTGGTATTAACTCCTCTTTACTAATATTCTCAAAAGCCATTGCATTTATCTTAATAATATTTTTAGTGACCTCTAAAATATTTCTACCACCATTATAGAAATATATTTGTAACTTAAGCCCAGACAATTTCTCCAAAATATTGGGAGAAATATTTTTGAAACCTGCATTAAATGCGTCGACTAGGTTATTAATTAACTTATGTTTCGATAAATCTTCTATTTGGAATTTATCCCATTTCCATCCTCTTTGAAGAAAAGATAAATTTATATTTCCAATTATATTGATCCAATCCTCTTTAAACCCTAACATGTGTATTGGAAAAACATAGCTCAATTTAACATCCCTCACCATTTTATTTAATCTGGATACATTATTTAAACAATATTGTGCCCTAACCTCCTATACTTTAACTTTTTTATAAGCTTTCT
>CAZKAY010000010.1:0-35280 GCA_964550975.1 uncultured Thermoproteales archaeon
GAGCCGACAATATCTAGAAGACTCCCCCTTCTTTTAATTAATCTCATAATTACATCACTAAAGCTTTCCCCAGGTAACTTAATTTTCTTTAATACCTCATAAACCTCATTTGAGACAGCTATGGTTTTAGCCAACACAGTCACCATATATTACATATACATATACATATATATAGTTACTGGCGTCTCGATCGAAATCGAATAATAAAATGATTAACATAAAATATATATTCTCTAGATGCCGAGATATATGTTAAGGAAATTAAAACTATTCAGTTTAACCATATATTTTAACATTTATCTTAACATTATCAGCGGTAAGCTTATATTCTTTTGCCTATGGATAAAAATAAAATACAAATATTTTAAGCCCCTGTATATTTCTGTTAAATTTTTTAATTAGATATAGGCTAAATTATGGTGAAAGTAGAGGTGAAAATATGGATAAAATTAGGATTGGTATCATAGGTTGTGGTACAGTTGCAGGTTATGGTCATATTCCAGCAGTTGCGAAAAGCGAATTAGCCGATCTTGCCGCTTTGGCTGATATAGATAAGGGTCGTCTATTACAGCTTAAGGAAAAATATAGTGATGTTGACATATATACAGATTATAATGATCTTTTAAGAAGGAAAGATATAGATGCGGTTATCGTAGCTACTCCGACATTTTTACATCATAGGATTGTAATAGATGCCGCTAAGAGTAAAAAGCATGTTCTCTGCGAGAAACCCATATCGATAGCACTTGAGGAAGCTGATGATATGATAAGGACTGCGAGAAGAGAGAATATTAAGTTTATGATTGGATTTACAAGACATTCTTCAAGAAGATATATTAAAGTTAAAGAACTTATCGATGCCGGATCTATAGGAGAATTAAAGTTTATTAAACAGATTACAAATTGGGGAGGACCTATATGGGGTGGTAGTGAAAGATATTTATGGATGATAAATCGAGGTGGAGGTCCAATAATAGATGCAGCTGTACATGACTATGATCTGCTACGATGGTATAGTGGATCTGAAGTCTTTAGTGTTTATGCTACCGGCTACTATTCACGAAATAATATAGTTTATCCCGATAATATCTCTATTCTTATAAAGATGAAAAATAATATAACTGGATACATAGAGCATAGTTGGATGTATGGTAAAGAATCTTATTCAAGCTTCCATGTTGTAGGTATAGATGGTGTTATAGTTGTAGAGAAAGAGAAAGCTAAAATAATAAGGAGAAATGAAGTAAAGGAGATAGTTTTAGGTGATGATGAAGATAGATTTCTTATTCAAGTTGATAACTTTGTCAAATCTATTATAGAAGATAAAGAACCAATAGTTTCTGGAGAAGATGGTAAAAGGGCTTTAGAAATTGGCTTAGCTGCCTTAGAATCTATGAAAAGTGGAAAAATATTTTTCTTTAAAAGTTGAACTCAGTCAATCTTAGTAATTTCCTAAATATTTAAACCATATTTTTCAATATATAGGAATAATGTTGAAATCGTTTTCGAATCCTTAATTAAACCCTTATTGATCATATCTATTATCTCCTTTAAAGTGAACTCTACTATAGTTATCTTTTCATCTATCTCTAACTTCTGTTTAGAGAAATATAGTTCCTTAGCTAGATAGGCATATAATATTTCAGTAGAATAGCCGGGAGAAGCGTAGAAACTACCTAAATACTCTATTTTCTTAGCCCTATATCCAGTTTCCTCCAGTAATTCTCTTAAAGCACATTTCTCTGGAATCTCATTTTCCTCAAGAGTTCCTGCTGGAAGCTCATAAATAGTTTTTCTTATAGGATATCTATATTGCTTAACCATAATTATTTTGCCATCTCTCTTTAATGGAAGTATTACAACTGCGCCTGGATGCTCTACAATTTCAACAAAATATCTTTTACCATCTCTTTCAATAAGCTCTCTAAAGACATTAAATATCTTACCGCTATAAATATCCTCTCTACGAAGAGTTTTCATAAAATATTTTATCAAATACAATTATATATAGATACCTAAAGTATCTCCAGCTCTCTTCTATAAATACATGCCTTACATATCTCATGTGCAGATGGTTCTCCACAAATTTTACATGTATAAAGCTTTAGCTCACTATATTTTTCTTTTAAAATTGGTAGAATTGATAACATTGAATTTAATATCGAATTTTTTATACCAGGATTGTTTTCCTCTAACTGATTTAATTGTCTTCTCAGAGTCCATCGTATATTCAGTTGAGCATATGGGCATTCCGTAAATACGGGGTAAAGGTTATTTATAACTGCATAGAGTGTTGTCTCCTTTTCGCGGATTTCATAGAATGGTTTCACTCTTCTAATAAATTTTGGATGTGTAACTATTCCAGATACCGGCGATAATCTTGCAACTCTCTCCCAATTATTACGCATTATATTCATTAGATATGTCTGTATATTATCATCTAAATTATGAGCTGTTGCTAAAACTGTTCCACCCATCTCTCTAGCAACTTTATTCAATAAATATCTTCTAAATACTCCACAATAACTGCATGGTAAATATGGTAAACCTTTTTCAGAACCAATTCTAACCATCTCATCTAACGTTAAGCCAAATTCTTCTCTAAAACTAGCTATACGATAATCTACCCCAAGCTCATCAACGACTCTAAGAAAATCCTTTATAGTTATTTCACGATATCCAGAAATACCCTCATCTATCAATAATGCTGAAATTCTTTCTCCAGGAACCTTGTTTACTGTAAGATAGTGAAGTAGGGAAAGCGAATCCTTCCCGCCAGATACAGCCACAATTATATGCTCTTTACCCCTAAACATCCTATACTTCCTAATAGTCTTCCTAACCTTTTTATCAAAATATTGAAGAAAATGTTCTCTACAATATGCTTTATTTCCAGCCCTATAGAGATATATAGCTGGCCTACCACATATACTACATTTAGCCACCAGAAACCACCGGATATAGAAATATTTTATCTCCATCCAAAATCATATCATCCTCAGTTACTATAGACCGATTTCTAGCTACAACATATTCTTCTCTAAGCAAGCCAAGTCTCTTCAACAATTCACTGACTCTAATATTCTTCAAATTAAGGGTCTTCGACCTTCCATTGGGATATATGATCTCTATAACCATTTCAATCATCCATAAATTAATACTACACATAATTATATTATAATTTATAATAACATTATTGGAGATTTTATATGAAGAATTATAGATTAATGAAAAATGAGCTTGAAAGATATTCACGGCAAATATTAATATGGGGGGCGGAGGGACAATTAAAATTAAAGGAATCAAGTGTAACTATTGTCGGATTAGGTGGTTTAGGTTCAATTATATCACTATACCTCGTAGCAGCAGGTATCGGAAAACTATTCATCGTAGATAAGAGTAAAGTAAAGCTGGACAACTTAAATAGACAAATTCTATATACAATTAATGATATAGGAAAAAATAAAGCCTTAATAGCTAGAGAAAAACTATTAAAGCTAAATCCAAATGTTGATATAGAAGCTTATCCCGAAACCTTTGATGAAAAAATTGGTGATAAACTTGTATCTAAATCAGATCTCGTTATAGATGCTTTAGACAACTGGGAGACAAGAATAATTTTAAATAAAATTTGTGTAAAATATAGAAAAACCCTAATACATGGAGGAGTAAGTGAAAACTATGGCCAGTTAATGGTAATAATCCCAGGTAAAACGCCATGCCTTCAATGCATATTTCCACAGAAAATAGAGAGAAGAGAAATATTCCCAATATTTGGACCGATACCGGGTATCATAGGATCATTAGAAGCATTAGAGGCTATAAAAATATTGACAGAATACGGCCAACCGACACTTAACAAACTAATTTTTTTCGATGGAAGAAATTTGAGTTTAAAAATTCTAAGATTAAAGAGAAATCCTAAATGTCCTGTTTGCGGTAGATTAAAATAATTAGAGCCATAAAATCAATGATCTTTACCTTATGTTCCTCATTTCTAGCAACCGTAGCTAAATAAGCCAAACTTAATGGAGGACTTGTAACTCCCAATATTTTTAAAATCACTTATTGTTGGAGGCATAACTAATAAAATCTTCATTTAGAAAGCGCCCTAATTTTTCCCACCAACATATCCCAATATTTTTCATTTATGCTACAGCTTGGATCAGGAGCCTTAATGTCTCCAAAATATGCGTATGCTCTAGCCCGGCATCCACCACATATATATCTATATGGACAACTGCTACATGCATAATGGTCACGATCCCTCAAAATATTTAGAATAGGACTTTTATGCCATATATTTAGAAAACCATCCTTCAATACATTTCCAACCCTAATCGGTAAAAATACACATGGATATACATCTCCATTATGCTCTATTGAACAATATATTCTCCCAGCACCACATCCTCCGAGAAACTCTGCCAAAGCAAGTCCTGCAGATAAATATTCCTCTGGAACTATTAGTTCTGCAAAATGTGTTGGAGAAAGCTTTTTATATTTATCCACATGTTTTAGGGATATAACTGCATATAATGGTGCTGTTGAAAAGACCTGCATTCTACCTTTACCCCATTCACTATAGAGATATTCGAGGAATCTTTCTCTTTCATCTGGAGATAAATCCATTTCAACAATATCTTTACCTCTACCAGTCGGAATAAAATTAAATGCTATAAATCTATCTATATCTAACTCTCTTCCAAGCTTTATTAATTCTGGAATATCTTTATAATTCATCTTTGTAACTGTTGTTGCAATACCTACACTTAGTCCAGCTTTTTTAGCGTTCTTTATACCTCTAATAGAAGCTTCCCATGCACCTTTAACTCCTCTAAATTCATCATGCTTCTCAGGATAAGGTGAATCCAAACTTACTTCAACATATCTTACACCTATTTCCTTTAATTTTTTAGCTGTCTTCTCAAATATTAAAGTCCCGTTAGTTGCTATGCTAACATACATCCCTATTTCAGCAGCTCTCTTCGCAACTATCCAGAAATCTCTATTTATCAGTGGTTCTCCACCTGAAAAGGATATTGCTGCAACTCCAGCCTCATCCAGTTGTCGTAAAACCTCAAGCTTCTGTTCTAATGTTAATTCATCTGGAGAAGGTTTAGGTCCAGCATTTGCATAACAATGTTTACATCTTAGATTACATTGTTTTGTAAAATCCCATACAATCATAAAGGGTGAATAAAGTTTTTGGGGACGAGTTATACCAAAATATGCTATACCTAATAGAATATTTGATATACCTCTCCTCATATACGGGTCTTTTAAAGCATCCTTCAATATCCTTTCATCAACACCGAATTTTTTAGTTGATTTTGAGAGAGCAAATGAAATTAACTCTGACCATGTTTTCTCTTTATAATTTAATGGTTCAGATAACCCTGCATAAATACTTAAAATTCTCTCTATATTTCTTGGCTTACCCATCTTTCTAATAATATATCTTATAGCTCTATTACCCAATGTTCTCTGTATAGAAGCTATAAGTCTGGAAACGTTGAGATCCTTGCTCATCATCACACCTAAAAGAATATATATGGCATAAATATATAAATATATCGGATATATCTGACATATAAATCATGAATAAAATATATAAGGGATAAAATTATATTTAGAGATGATTTAAAATGAATATAAGAGAGTATTTTGGTTTAAAGGAAGTTAAGATAGCACTTAACATTATAACTAGAATATTGAGGAGATGGAGATATAATTTTACAGAGGCTAAGGTTTACGGTATTCTACTATTATCCCCCATCTCTCTTACAATAATGGATATAGCAAACATAGCGAATCTTAGTCGTTCCTCCATTTCAACCGTTTTATCTAAACTGGTTAAAGATTACCTAGTCCACTATTATAGAATGGGTAAGACAAAATATTATACAGCTATACCTGCATTAACTGAGATATTTATTAAACAACCTCGGGAAACTCTTGAGAAGGAAGTTATACCACTAGAGAAAATTATAAAAGATATTCATAAAAAATATTTGAGTGCTGACAGAGATTATAATAAGGTTATTAAAGATATAGAGAATATTCGTAGAAAACTTGAAAAATGTATTGAAGTGCTTAATGAATAAAATTAATTATCAAGCTACTATATCCAGATATGCTTTACTTTTTGAATCCAGACTCCTCAGATTCTCAATCATATATACGTTTCCATCTACATCATATATAAGTAGTTTACCATTCGGAAGCCATCTTGTACATCTACTCCACGTATAGATCTGTATTTCACCTCTATCTGTTTCTATTCTCCATTCATATTTTGATTTTGTAGTGTCGAGTTTAATTATCCGTTTAATTTTAGGAATATAGTATATTATATTTAGAACTTTTTCTAAAAGTTTTTTAGATTTTCTATCAAGTTTCCTATAGTTTGATAATATTCCTATCTCTTTATCATCTTCTGTATAAAAGATTATGTATTCTGGATGAGTATATGGAAATGGTCGGCGAGGTTTTACATTATAATAGAATCTCCCATTTATCTCAACATTTATTGTATCTATATAAGCCTCATATATTTTGACATTCTTTGGATTTAATAGTCTTATATTTTTTATCCATTTTCCTATACTCTCTATGATTTTATTTCTATTTTGCGACAATTTTTTCCACCCTTCTTTGCTTCATAAATCCTCTAAACTGTGATTCATATAGCTTCTTATAGAGTCCTCCCTTCCTTAACAATTCTTCATGAGTACCTATTTCAACTATTCCTCCTCTATCCATTACTATTATTCTATCAACATTTCTTAGAGTCGATAATCGATGAGCTATTATGAATGTAGTTCTACCCCTTGTAAGATTATCTATGGCCTCAGTTATCTCCTCCTCAGTTATAGCATCCAATGAAGAAGTCGGTTCATCTAATATTAGTATTCTAGGATTCTTTAATATGGCTGCAGCTATAGCTATCCTCTGTCTCTCTCCTCCGGAAAGCCTTGAACCATTTAAACCTACATCTGTATCATATGCTTCTGGAAGCTTCATTATAAATTCGTGCGCCTTGGCAGCTTTCGCTGCAATTATAATTTCCTCTAATGTGACATTTTCCCTACTTAATGATATGTTTTCGGCTATAGATGCTGAAAATAGTCTAGGATTCTGCATAACTATAGCTATCTGTCTCTTGATGGCATCAAGCCTTATATCATCTATCTTTACTCCATCGATTTTAAGTATACCTCTCTGTGGCTCATATAGTCTTAATAAGAGCTTTATTAGCGTCGATTTTCCAGATCCACTTGGACCAACTATACCTATATGTTCTCCAGGCTTTACTCTAAGATTTATATTTCTTAAAGCATAATATATTCCGTCATAGGTAAACCATACACCCTTATATTCAACTTCGCCTCTAAACTTGAAATCTTTAGCATTTTCTTTATCCTTAACCTCTTGCTCAGCATCTATTATTTCAAAAATTCTTTCGCCGGAAATTATTGCTCGCTGAAGTATTCGAAGATTGTTTATAAGTCTATTTATAGGTCCATAGAACCTCCACATATAGCTTGTAAACGCGGTAAGTGAACCAAGTGAAAGCATACCAGATAAAACTTCCTGGCCGCCAATCCACCATATTAGTAGACTACTGATTGTGAAGGAAAATCCTATTGCAGGCCAGAATTTTTGCTCAAATTTAAATACACTGAAATTCATTTCAATGAAGTTTGTTAGACTTCTTGTGAACTTCTTAAACATATCTCTCTCTTTACCAAATGTTTTTACAATTACATTTGACGTTATACTTTCTGTTAATACTGTTATAACATAGGACCATTTCCTCCAAAGTCTATGATAGTATCTCCTTGAAAATCTTCTATAGATTGTTGTACCTATATATGATATTGGAACAGGTATTAGGGCAACTAGAGAAAGCTGAGGACTTAACCAGAATAGGAATATGCCTATAAATGCTATTGTAGTTATATCAATTATTATTAGTCCTAGAGACTGAGTTAGAAATGTTTGTACCCTATTTACATCATCTGTAATTCTAGATATGAGTCTACCAGTAGAATATTTGTCATAAAAAGCCAATGACAGTCTCTGCAGTTTTTCAAAAAGTATTTTACGGATGCGATATGTTAATGATTGATTAAGCTTTAAAGACATATATCCATTAACTACATTGAAAATGGTAAGCGCCAGGTTTATTCCTAGTAATCCGAGAACAATATATATTAGTAGATTTAATCGTTCAGCTATTGTTAAATCGTTTTGAGGAACTAAAACTTGATCTATCATTATTTTCATAAGATATGGAGGTGTTAAACTTAATACTGTAGATATCATTGTAATAAACAGTGTTATAAACATTAGATGCCAGAACGGTTTTGCAAAGGACATCATTCTAACAAGTATCTTTCTCTTATTATTCTTTTTAACCAGTTCTTCTTCCACTCTTCTCTTTAAATGCTTCTTAACAAAATCGTATGGTATTTTATTTAAAGTTAAATCATTTATCAACATTATAACTTTCTCGAAATCCTTTGCTCTAGATCTTGTATAAGATATCAGACTTCTTGAACCAGAATATGTTTTAGCTTTTAATACAAGTGAACCAAGATATCTATTTACTTCAACCATTTCTATTTCATTTAAATTAAAGCTTGATATAATCTTCGACGTATTTGTAACAATGATCCTCTTATTAGTTAGAACAAGATATTCTTTTCCATATTTTAGTCCACTTATATCGCTTTCAGCTATTACTATAACTTCCTCTCCATCATTTAAAATACTATAAACTATATTTGGAACATCATTTTTATCTGGGAAGTATTTAATACTCGATGAGTCATCATCACCTATCGTAACCACCCCCTAACTATTTAGACCATCTTATAGTCCATCATATAGTGGTATATATACTTTTCCCTTAAAAAACAAGCCTATATACCATATTTTTAACAATCATCATTAAAACTAGTTTGTTCTAATTTATAGAAAAATTACCATACAAATAAAGATACTATCTAAGAGATCCTTTAATATTTTGCAATAGTTATAGGCTAAATCTTGTCCACTAAACTCAAGTAAAGTGAAACATATTAGTAGGATAATTGCCATTTATCTAATGGTCTTAATATCTAGGGAAAATTATATTTTATTTGATGACATTAATATTATTGTGATGTATTACAAACCTAAATTTGATAGACTGCTTAAGATCCTAGAGCTCGAGGAGCCAGACATATTACCATTATATGAACATTTTGTTGACACGGAAATTATAGAAGTACTATTGAAATGTTCCCTTAAATATAGTTTAGATAAAAGGGAGAATAAGATTAGATATATTAAAACTCTTATAAAATTCTATAAGAATATGGGCTATGACTATGTTCCACTTGAATTAGGATTTAAGATGCCACGTAAAAATGTTATAACTACAAGAGATACTGCAATATTCTCCCGAGGTATGAGAAACTGGCAGAATGAAAGTAGTGGTATAATCGAATCTCTTGAAGATTTCTATAGTTTTCCATGGCCTAATCCAGATAATGCTGTAGACTATGAATTAATGAAAATATTGTGTAAAGAAATTCCTGAAGACATGGGAATTGTAGGAGGAGTGGCTGGAGGAGTACTGGAACATGTTATGTGGATTATGGGTACCAGACCCTTTTTCCACGCAATAAAGAAAAATGAGAAATTAATCTCATTAATGTTTAACACTATTGGTTCATTAATATTTGAAGTTGATAAGAGACTTGTCGAGTATGAAAAAGTAGGTATATTAAGGATGGGAGATGATATGGGCTACAGACATGGAACATTTATTTCTCCACAGGAATTAAGGAAATATGTGTTTCCATGGCAAAAGAAATGTGTTGATCTAGCTCATAAATATGATAAACCATTCATATTACACTCCTGTGGAAATCTCGAGAAAATTATGGACGACCTTATTAATTATGTAGGTATAGACGCAAAACATTCTTTTGAAGATGCTATAATGCCAGTTACAGAAGCTAAGAAAAAGTATGGAGATAAAATAGCTATTTTAGGAGGAGTAGATGTAGATAAACTTTCTAGATATTCATCAGAAAGATTGGCTGAGTATATTAAAAATATAATTTTAGAATGCGCTCCTGGGGGAGGATATGCCTTAGGCTCTGGAAATACTATCACAAATTATGTTAAATTAGAAAACTATTTATTGATGATAAAGCTTAGAGATAAATATGGAAGATATCCTATAAGGATAAGTTAAACTTTGGTTAAACGATGATAAATAGATTATGAATTAAAGGATTATAAAAGGTGCTATTTATAGTCTTCTAGAAACATAATTTGATAGCTTTTCTTCAACTCATCAATATTTTCAAGCATTTCTCTCTCCAGTTTCCTGAAAAGTGCAATGCCATTATAGATTTTAGAAGTTGCAAGGATATAGCAATCTGTTAATGCTAGCTTATAATACAGCTTTATTTTACCAGTTTCTAAGGCTAGATTTAAATCCATATCCGCCATTGTTATTGTTGGGAGTTTATAAAGCCACTCTATAAGTTTTAGAGCTATAGTTTCTGGCTCCTCTATGTTAAGTTTTCGATATATTCTTGCAGCTACATAATATGTCTCTACTAGAGTCGGATGAGGTATTATTCCTTTTAATTTTCCAGTTAGAATTGCAGTAAATACCATATTAGCTTGTTCATGGTATTCACCTTCTTCATCAATGTATTCTATTATGATACCTGTGTCTAAGACAATATTAGTCAAGTAGAACACCTAAGTCTCTAAGAAATTTTTCTGCCTTATCGCCCAATTTCTTCGCCTCGTCGAGTATAGGCTCCGTAATCCTTGATCCAGCTTTAATAAATATTTCCTTTGGCGGCTCAGATACAGGCTCCATCATCACCCGCTTCCCCTCAGTCCAAACTCTAAGAACTGTGCCTGGGGTTAAACCAAGCTTCTCTCTAATTTGTTTCGGAATTACAACTTGACCTTTACTAGAGACCACGGTCTTTAACATAGTTCTTCCCTTATTAATAAGAAAAATCTCTTACTTAATTCTTACTATATAGTTCACCATTAAGTATATGGATGATGACTCCGGCTTGTAGAGAAATAAAGAAAAGCTTAAATGCTGGAAAATATAAAATAAAGTTAATATCTAGATAGATTATTAGAAAATGGAGGTTAAATTTACTGGGTAAACTCTTTTATATTGTAAAATAATAATGATACCGAGATATTGCAAATATAAAAGATATTTGATAGAAGCTTTGATAAAACTTATAGCAATAATTTTCTATTTCTAAATTATATGAAAAGAGTTTATATTTTAGAATGTGAAAATGTTGAAAGTAGACCTCTCTTTGACCTTCATAAAGAAATGATAGGTCTTCTTGTAGAAAAACCAAAAGTTTTAGTTTTATTATGGACAACTAATAATCGAGAAAAAATTAGAAAATATATGAAAATCATAGATAAATATTTTAGAGATTTAGGCGCTAAAGAAATTACATTTCTAGATGAAAATGATGAAGATTATAGAAGAAGATTTAGGAATGCCAATATTCTATATCTACCTGGAGGCAGTACAAGAATATTCTTAGAAAAATTAAGGAGAAAGAGAATAGCAGAGGAAATTAAACATTTTAGAGGCATAATTATTGGAAATTCTGCAGGAGCAATAGTTTTGTCGAAAATAGGTTATGTATATAGGGGAAAAGAGATGATAGAATATAATGGTTTAGGCATTCTAAATATAAAGATAATTGTTCATTTTAAACCAGAAGATATAAAAATTTTAAAGATAGAAGGAAATGTTATAGGAATTAGAGATGATAGTGCAGTAATTTTCATAGAATCTGGTAAATAGGAGTTCAGAGGCCTGTCATCTCCGCATATTGTTAAGATAATGTCTCATCATCACCCTATTTAACATAAATATTAGATCACAAATATAAATTTACTCTATTTAACTGGAGCTGGGAATCAGCGACACTATGATAATATTTTATATAGCATTTTCCAATAGTCAATATAATAATAAAGTAGTTTAAATAGTGAACGAATAGTACATAAGGTTTATAAAATGTTTACAGGCTTTTCTCAATGGTGAGAAGATGAATAAGCTATTATTGATTATAGTGATATTGATAGTAATAGCTATTGGAGGAGGACTGGGCTATCTTTTATGGTTGAGAAACCTTCCTAAACCGACATGGCGTATAACTGAAAAACCAAATACATATATTACTAAAATTCCTTCCGAGAAAGATCTTGTACCAATAGGTGTAACATATAAGATAGATAATAATGGCTTAGTAACCTATACGTCGGATCCTCTTTGGAAACAGAGTTGCTTTATCCTGGTTGCTATTGGATGGACCAAGGATAAGAAACATGAACTATTATATCAGGGTCGATTACCATTTACTACGGAAGGAAAATTTAGACCTAGAATCTGCATTGATGGACAGTATTTGAAAAATGTACCGATATTTGGCGGCGGACTATATTATAGTCCAAATGGTATTTCAGGATATCCCTATCCCACTGTATATGTAAGGGGTTCTAAGGAATTTTTAGAAACCCTATCCTATGACGTGGAAAATCAGAGATTGATTCATGTAATTTGTGACAGTAAAGGGAAGAAATTTCTAGAATTTATTGGCCAGGCTTTAGGTATACCGTTTTGGATAGGCCCTATGGAGGGCCCATATATAGTTCACGGAGCCTATTCTAAGATTAAGGATATAGATATTTGGGGAGGATTCTGGATTTCAGGTACATTTGAAGCCAATCTAACTATACCTGGAGGAAAGACCCTATCGTTTGAAGGCTTCTTCCTATTTGATAGAGCTATTCATAGAGTTTATTACTGTACTTCAGCTTATCAGACCGGATCGGTATGCGGCCCCACTGGAAGCGTATTAGCGTTTTCATGTATGGGAATATTTCATCCAGACTTCATTATAATGATTTCACATAGCGATAATCCTACGCCAGCCGATTTCCCAAAATTTCAGCATCAAGGTAGGATAAACTTCATCTCTACTGGAAAATCCTATGTATTCAACGACTTTACCCTTGTAAGTCTAGGATCAAATCCACTACAGCCGACAGGATTCCACTTATATGGCTCATTTGAAAATGGTTATATAGATTTGTGGGGAAATGTTACCTCATACTGGCCTCCTAAAGGCTGGAGTATAGTTAAAGGTACGTGGTGGAATTCTAATGGGCTTTACTGCTGGGGTAGAGCATTTACCAAATGGGTTGGCGTTATAAAGATTAGTGATAAAGTAATTAATATTACAGATGCTGTGGGGATAGGAGAATTCACAAGATATTCATCCAAATCATAGTCTATATATTCCATATAAATGTGAAGGTAAAAGTATTTTGAAAATGAAGGATCAAGCGAAATTAGAAGATAAATAAATATTTAAGACTAAATATTAAATCTACATTAAAAATCTAGATTATAAGGGTGGTTTGTTTGGGATTTCTTAAATTGAAGAAATTGGAGCCTACCATTTTCTTCGTTGAAGATAAGGAAGGACTGAAACAGCTTGTGAAGTTAACTATTTCAAATGAAGGTGAAGAGACCGACGCCGTCTTAAAAGTAGAGACTAAATATGAGAAGTATATTGTCGATATTAGAAAAATATGTTCTGGAACAGGGGTATATGAGGTTTTCATTCCAGATATTCAGCAACGTGTACGGATAAACTTTAAACTTTATGTTGGTAAGGAATTGCAGGATGAAACCTCCGTAGTATGGAAACCTCAGAGACACTGGCTCATATATGTTATCCAGAGATCTCATCACGATCCAGGCTACACAGATCTTCCCCAAAAGGTTTTCGAAGAATATAAGGGTTTCTATGATACTATCCTGAGATACTGTGACGAAACTTCAGATTTTCCTGAAGAATCAAAGTTCAGATATCAGGTTGAAACAGCATGGTCCCTTCTGTATTACATTCAAAATAGCTCCAAAGAAATAGTTGATAAGCTTATAAGTCTAATTAAGGAAGGGAGAATCGAGGTCGCAGCGCTCTACGGAAACGAGATAACCGCATTATGCAGTCATGAAGAACTAATTAGGCTACTTTACCCAACTTTTAAACTTAAAAGAGATTATGGTATACCCGTTAAATCTGCTGAGATTAACGATATACCTGGTTTAAGCTGGGGGCTTTCTTTAGTTTTGGCAAATTCGGGAATTAAATATCTTGTTGCAGCATTACCACGCTGGTATTTTGGGAAACAACATCCAAACTGGGATGAATCTGAATTTGCTCCTCACGGAGGTCCGAAGGCTTTTTATTGGCTGGGACCAGATGGGAGCAAGGTTCTATTTTGGTATGGTAAACTTGGTTGGGACTCAGCGATGTTTTTCGCCAACGATTATGAACAGGTTTATAAGATGCTTCCGAAAAGACTGAAGGAGCTTGAAGATCAGGGATACCCCTTTGATGCCATAACTTTTCGTGTTCAAGGCGGACATCGAGATAATTCTCCTCCGACTATTAAGCCAAGCTATATAGCTAAAGAATGGAATGCACGGTGGACCTATCCTAAAATAATGATAGCAACCAACTCTGATTTCTTCGAATATATTGAAAACAAATATGGCGATAAGCTTCCAATCTTTAAGGGAGAGTTACCGGACACCGATTACGTTGTAGGAGCAACATCAACCCCTCTAGAAACAGGGATAAATAGAATCACACATGAGAGGATCTCCTCCGCAGAGAAATTTTGTACAATAGCCTCGATCATAACGGACTATCCTTACCCCAAAGAGGACTTAGAAAAATCTTACGAGAACATGCTTATGTACGATGAGCATTGCTGGGGAATGCATCATCCCATCGGACCTGCACAGGATTCATGTGTAAACACGAAGCGTGGATACGCCTATATGGCTGCAGCTTTAGCTCATGACTGTCTGCTGAAAAGCCTAAACAAGATAGTTGATCAAATTAACCTGCCTGAGGAAGATTACTACATCATAGTCTTTAATCCTTTGTCTTGGAAGAGAACCGATATTGTATATGCATGGGCTAAAGAGCCAAGTCCCCGCGGTTTTCCAATGCATGTAGTCTATGAACTGCCTGAAGACTGGGCTGAGAAAACTGGTGAGAAACCGCCAATTCTCGTAGCAGGCACTGCAATAGGGAGGAATATAATAGACTTGCCTTTAAAACTCTTGGAGGGTTACTTTGATTTAATAGATGAAGACACGGGAGAAAGGGTGCCTTATCAGATAATTGAGCTATCCAGTCCTCAAGCACCGATACCGATGGCTGGGCATAGATATGCTTTGGGTCAAATCGATCGCAGACATCTTATTGAACTAGTTTTTGTGGCTAAGGATGTCCCCCCTTTAGGATATAAAACTTATAGAATTGTACCATCAAGACAGAAGAGAGACTTTCAGACAACCATAAAAGTTACTGATACAAGTTTGGAAAATCGATTTTATAAGATCTCGGTAGACCCTAAAACTGGCACAATAGTAAGTATATACGATAAAGAATTAGGCGTTGAACTCATAGATAAGAACGCGCCTCATGGTTTTAATCAGTTCATAGCCCGTTCTGTTATCGACGGAAAACAATATCCAGCAGAGGAGTCAAGGGTTGAAAGGGGTAAAACTGGACCAATAATGGGAAGCTTAATAATAAGGGGAGAAGGAACTGGATGTCCCCAAAGAATTCAGGAGATAATAATATATGACGAACTTAAGAGAATAGATATAGCTAACAGACTTTTGAAGGATTCTACTCCGTTGCTTGAGTTATACTTCGCTTATCCCTTCAATCTAAAGAATCCGAAAATAAAGTTCGAAGCCACATGTGCAACTATAACACCTATCGAAGACCAAATTCCCGGCTCAAATACCGACTATTATGCTGTGCAACACTGGGTAGACATATATGAGGATAACTTTGGTGTTGCATGGTCAAGCATTGAAGCCCATTTAGTAGAATTCGGCGGCTTATGGCCGGGTTATTTGTCAGAGGCTCATCACGGTGTGAGATATCCAGGATATGGACATGAATTTCTAAGGCCTGGGGAAATTAAGAGGGGATATATCTACTCGTATATTATGAATACTAACTATAGAACCAACTTTCAGCCGATACAGGTTTCAGATATGCTGTTCCGATACTCCTTCACAAGTCATAAGGGTGATTGGATAAAGGGGAAATCCAAAAATTTTGGATGGGAAGTGCAGAATCCTCTAATACCCGTGTTTATGAAAGGGAGGAAAAGGGGTTTATTACCTTTCTCGATGAGTTTCTGCAGTATTGATAAATCAAACATTATTCTTCTTACATTGAAGGTTGCGGAAGATGATGATGGCATTATCATTAGACTCATGGAGATGGAGGGAAAAGATACTGTAGCAACTATAACGCTTCCATTCGTTGATATTAAAGAAGCCTACTTAACAAACCTCGTAGAAGAAAATGAAAAACTGTTGAGCTGCTCTCGTAATACCGTGACAGTACCCATTAAAGCCTTCGGGATATCCACGATCAGAGTAAAATTTTAGCGACCCATTGATTTTGCATATCTCTTTTACGTTGAATCCTTATTTATAATTTAAACTTTTAGTTTTCAAAAATAAAAGGGAAAATTTTAGTTATATAGGGTGTACGTATAGCTAGATTATTGATATAATGGTATTTGTACCGAGGCATAGAGTCATAAGATATATTTCTTTCTACTAGACTAAATACAGCGTATATAAAAGCCGAGAGATATGATGAACTCTTAAACATCGAAGAAAAAGGTTAAATATTTTGTTTATATAACTCTACATCGGAAGGATATATGAAGCTTAAAGACCTGTTAAGAAAAAGGGCTGAGGAAGCCTTTTCATTAAGGGGGTGGAGAAAACCTATAGTTGAGGATGTATTTGAAAGAACTATCTATATATTTCCCGATGAACTTAGAATTTTAAATTATTTTAAAAAACCTTTAGCAGCATTTAATCCGGGAGCTATGCTGGTAGATAACGAGATATGGGTTTTTCCTAGACTGATTTTTGATTATCATTACTATACCTCAAGCATAGGATTCTTTAAAATAGGTATAGAAGATTTACTTAATAAACGGGTAAATAAGCCTTTAGAAACTAAAATAATTTTATGGCCTCAAATGCTTTGGGAATTTAGAGGATGCGAAGATGCTCGTGCATTTTCCAATAAAGATAAGATACTGTTACTATATACTGGATTTGGCTATATGGTTAACGAAAGTGGAAAACTTGGATCTATATGGGTTCAAGGATTAGCTAAACTTAACTATAGTTTAGAGGTCGTGGAAAGAGATTATATTAAAATAGTTAAAGGAGATGAAACGCTAATAAAGATGAAGGATAGTGCTTTTATAAAAACTTTGGATAATAAGGCGTTAATGTTATGTAGACCCTCGTTAGATGAGATGGAAATATGTTGGAGTGGTGTCTTAGATCTTAAGGATAAAATAATTTATTCAGACACTATGAATCCAGTTATAGTTAATGAAAAATGGGAATTTAAAGTTGGATGGTCTACAAATACTGTTAGACTATCAAGTAATGAATATTTAGTAGGATGGCATGGAATTGTAAAGCGGGATTATTCCTATAGAGAGGGGCTAGCACTGTTTGATGAAAATGGTGAGCTATTGGCAATTAGCAATTATCTTCTATCGCCTCAGGGAATTATAGAGGGATATGGAGACAGACCACATGTAATATTTGGAAATGGTTTAATTAAATATAAAGATATATTGATATGGATTGGAGGTATAAGTGATTATGGAATAGGATTTTTTAAAGCAAATTTAGATAAAGTTATGGAAAAATTAAGGTGGATTAAAGGATAAAATATACTAATATGGAAGTATCCAAAGCATTCTCGTGACCATTGATAAAGCTGCAGCTAATGCTACAATAATACTTTCCCCCAAGAATATGCCTGCTGCAACGGTTATTCTATACTCCTCCCATTTCTCTTTACCCATCCTCCATTCTAATATTCTTCCTAAAATACCGCCCAATAATATTGTGATAGACATGGGTAAAGCTGTTGTTATACCTATAACTATAGAAATTATTGAAAAGGGTATATGTAATAATGTTACTATTATCTCAACTATACCCCCTATAATTAGTGAGCCCAGAATGAAGCTTAACGCCTTCCCAGTAGCTACTTCTCCTGTAATCCACATAGCTTTAGGAACTATATAGGTAGCTGGTACTACGTAGGAGAAACCGGGATATATTCCTGAGGGTATTGGGGCAATTCTCCATAAAATTTCTAGATAAAGGAAGCTTAAAATCCATGCAATAGGAGTTATTATAAGTATAGCCTTCACGTAGCTCATGTAATCGGTATTAGTTAACTCAGCTATTTTAAGCCAGCTAGCCCAATGCCCCCCTCCACCAGTAACATAGATAGGAGAAAACCATATACTCGGATTACTATGTGGAGTTAAGGTATACACAGTCTCTGTTACATATGGTATGGTGAAAGCTATACCTGAAACACCTATACCTCTCGTCATTATTAAGCTTGCTATAAAGTCGATTAAAATTAGACCTGTAAATATTATGGGTGAACATCCTGTCAGCCACGTATTTAATATTACTATTGTTATAGACGTTATAAGAATCCCTGCTATCAATGTTTTAAATGAAAATATTAGGCCTTTCTCATCTCCTGTACCCTTTAGGCTAGTTAAAGCCTTAGCCACTACTTTTGGATGCATCAATATAGGAACTAGACCAGCAGCTATTCCTAAACCTATCTGGGGATATACCCAGAACCTCAATATAGATCGTTGGAAAGCTAAAGCGCAATTCATGCCTGGCTTCCAGTCCGGAAAAAGTCCTATTCGAAAAAGTATATGGTTTCCAATAAAATACGCCATAAATGATCCAATAAATACGCTTACAGCTATCTTTAAGGGCAATATCATTCCTATAGCAAACATTATTGCATCTGTACCTATTCCCAGAGATGCCCCGGGGATGGATAGTTCTATAGATTTATTTAAATCTATCCAGGGTACTGGAATCATTTTTATTTGAAATACATAGGGAACAAAATATGTGATGAATGAATAAGCTGCAGCTATTATTGAAGTTACTGAGAGAATTCTAATTTTATCTTCCTGCCTCTTCGTCATAGTTATACAAATATCAGCAGCTACTTGTTGAACTGGAAATGGTAGTCTTTCGGCTATAGCAAATATCTGATAGCATAGGATGCCAAATAATAGGTGTAGGATTCTATAGGATAAAAATAGTCCAACGACATTAACCATTATTGGCATTATCCAATCTGGGTGAAAAAAGGTTCTTAACTTTATAACTGGAGAATTAGGAGGTGGGGCAAACCAATCGGGAATTATTTGTGGCAATGGAATCCCATTAACTTCAAAGGATTCTGTGCCTGGATACAATGATCTGAAATAGAATCCCATAAATATTTGAACTGAAATCGCCTCAACAGCTATTAGACTAACCCCCCATATTATCGTAACCTCTTGTTGAGTCAATGACTTCCCGAAAATTCTAGCTAACTCTGTAAAAAGTAGTGCTGTTACAAATCCAGCAACTGGAAAGCTGAAAGTTCCCAAAAGGTTTGTACCAGTCATTAGATATGTAAAGATTACTGCTGGCATTAATACTATTGCTGAGTACATTATTCCCAAAAATGATCTTAAAGTTAAACCCTTTTTAAATTCTATCTCCTTCATTCAACCACCCTAGCACGATCTATATATTCCTTTCTCTCCATGGGTTTTAGACCTCTCCATATGAGAAATTGCTTTCTAATGACATCAATTAATTTCTCGTTAACTCTAACCCAGTCTTCCATTCTACCAGATATTCTTTCAATAATTATTGTAGTATACCATCTATTCTCTTTTTCTATCATATGTATCTCCGTTTTCTGTTTTATTCCAAGCGGGTATGGAGCCACATGCATAATTGAAGATAAAACTCTTATCCTGGTTTCTTTAATCTTCTCTTCCTTGATCAGGCATTTTTCAACAGCAAATGGAGAGCCTGGTATAGGTTCTGTGTATGAGAGAAAATATTCTTTAATGAACTCTAATACTCCAATAGCTTCTTCACGAGTAAATACGAAGGGAAGCGGTATACGCCATATATTTCCAAATGGTTTTGTCTCTATTCTCCATTTTCTCCTTAATGATGGCGTAACCATTCTAGCTGCAATATGAAGTGGGTATATGCTTGATAGAATCATTGTAAATATTAGTAAGCCTAATACATTTAAGACTGATGAAGAAGCATAGTTAGGATAAAACCATTCTGGCAATATTTTGACATCATATGCTATTCTAAGACACCCCATACCGAAGGTATATCCTAGTATAGAACCTACTATAGCATATGCTATAATTTGGGATAAAAATGTAAATGAAACATGGAGTGGAGACATTCCTATAGAACTGAAAATAGATATATCTCTACGCTTTCTAATCACTACTCCCAACATAAGATTTAATATGGTAAACATGACTATACCTATAGGTATCGGCAGCATCCTATATCCTATAACCTCAAAACCCGCAGTTGAAGAATACATTTCAATCGGTACTTTCTCACCAACCTTTTCTGAAACATAAAAGTATAACTGAGACTCCGTCGCTAATTCGATAGCCATATTCCTTACCCTACTTAAATCAAAGGGTACTAAAACTACGGTGTAGGGTAATCCCTTCCTCTCTATCAGCCATCCATAGGGTACATAAATTATCTCGGATGGAGACATAAATACTAGTTCTGCTTCACCTCTAGTAATATCAAATGGAGTGCTTCTTTTCTGATCTAAATCTAATCGCCATGCAATTTCATCGCTCAATATGCCTATGACTTTAAGCCTAGCTCCCTCCACAAATAAAACATCTCCCACCTTTACATTCAATTTTTTAGCCAAGCTTTCCGCTAAAATGCATGAATTTTCATAATCGTATGTAAACCATACACCAGGACTAACTAAATATTTATGCCATCCCATTAGTTTACCCTCCGACGATGTTAAACCATAATATGCTCTTATTCTAACCTTATTTCCAGAAGGAGCTATGACAAGAGCTCCATTTCCCTCCTCTGGTCTTAGTGGATATTTCCATGCTCTCGGAAATATATAAGCTTGATCAGCAAATTTAGATTTCAAGTATTCAATATATTCGAATGTAAGTGGATGCCAGTAAACATCCCTTATATAAATTCCCGAATATGATGCTATTCCCTTGAATGTAAATGGTTTAATTACCCTTATCCCCAATATGGATGTAAACATTACTATTGCAAGTGTTAAAAGAATTATAGATATAAGCGTTAATGCCGTCTCTATCTTCCTCTCTCTCATATAAGATATTCCTACATTTAGAGCAGATAAAGCAAAGCTTATTCTACTAATCTCGGTAAAATGTTTACCCATAAAAATACTTCTCAACTTTTTAATAGCTCCAAATGCTTGTCCAATTATTATAACCAGTAATGGTGCTATTATTACTCCTATTCCTAAGCCTAGTAAAGCTATGTATATATTGGTTGCCATAGTAAATCCCGGATGAAATAATGTCATTAATGTTATCATAAATATAAATAGAATACATATTGCTATTATCTTTCTCCTAATTTCCTCAAAGTTAAAGAATAACTTTTCACCTATAAATGCAAATAATATAGCTAATATAAAGTAGACACATGCAGTATTTATTACATCTCTGAGATTTGGCGTAAGCAGGCGATAAACCTGTCTTTCAAGATATATGCAACGCAATATATTGCTATAATACTTCCTGTAATCGAAATTCTTTAAGGAATTTTCAGCGTTTTTAAGTGCTATACTAGCCTGTTTATGATAGCTTTCTGCTCCCGTAAAAACTCTTTTCTCTACACATATACTAATTCTATGCTCATTTAAATAATAGAGATCTCTTGCAAAATACATTAATGAGTTACTTAAACTTAATGTTTCTCCTCTATTTAATATATACCCCTCTCCTCCCTCCATATTTTTATAACTTGCATTGTGAAGTATAATGAGCGGTTCTTCAGGCATCAATTCATGAAATATCATTATTTCTGTTGGTACATTTTTCTCCACAAATATTGTTAAAATATTTGATTCAAAGGAGTATCCAAAGTGGTCTGGTTCATAATGTGTAGACACGTCATTTACCTTTACATTAAGCTTTGGACTGAATAGAATCCATTGCATTAATCCTGTAGAATATCTTTGACCTGATGAAGGAGTTATGTCATGGAGGCCGGCTAATTGTATAACACTGCATGGAAACACTACTACATAGTAGGGTGCATTCCAACTTCCATACTGCCCTATCTGTGGATGAATTTTGAATACGGATGGAAAGGCCTGTGTACCATATTTCCCTTCATCAGGAGCATATATTACCTGACTATTAGATTGATTTACTATATAAGCTACTACTCTATACACTATTCTATCGGATAGCCCTCTAGTTATAAACTTACCATCCTTATCTGTAGCCTCAAACCAAACATGTTTGTAATATGTATCTCTATCCTCCGCATATATTTGGACAATTGCTCCACGTACAGGCTTATAGTATCCAGTTCTTATATCAAACTTTACAACCTGTCCTACTAATCTCCCAAGCCTATATCCTCCTGCAAGCCATCCACTTCTATCCAGTATCTCTTTCTCCTCTATTCCCATATCATCCAAATCCATGTTCACTAAATCATATATACTACAGAAGATAAACTCCATCTGAGGACGTAGATTATCTATTTTTTCAAGCCTTAGAAAAGTGTCAAGCGGTGTCCCTCTATGAGAAAAATATGCATAAACTGTTCTATAGGTGATGCATCTTGATCCAGGTACCCCTCTTCCAGCATGTGCCTGAGCCGCTGTAAATACGTCTCCATCAAAATAAAATAGGTTAGGCTCATATATATCCCACCTCATTGTAAAATGATCAAATGAGAATTCTCCCTCTATAACCCATATTCTATTATAGACTTTCTTCCATGCATCCTCCATCTTATCCTTAAGTGAAATCTTCTTAGGAGCTATACCTTTAATAAACAATGGATATAGTTTGTTAGGTGTAAAGGCACCGCTACCGATAATTCCCATTCGATAAATTCTATAGAAATGACTCGAGTAAAATATTCCTATCATATCTGTTTCGGTACTTAGATCAACACCTACTTCAAGAAGTATCCCCTTACCTTTAGATTTTTCCGGAAGTACCCATGGATATGAGTTCTCCCACATCAATTTATCAACAAAGTATCTTGCTCCCGCTAAACCTTCTCCCCAACCAGAAAATGCTATAAACATTATAGACCTCCTAGTATCTACATGTGAAAGAAATCTAGCTAACTCTAATAGTACCGATATACCGAGTGCATCAGTTGCACCTTCAGCCAGAGTTGGGACAATGGACCATGTATCATAGTGTGCGAATATAAGTAGCCATTGATCCTTTAAATCTGTACCTAGTTTAAATCCTATCACATTGGGTACACTTTTAACCTCCCATTTAACATCAATTTTTAAATACCCTCTTACTTTACTCTCACTTTTTAGAATTTTCAGAAGTTTTATCGCATATTTTTCCTCAATATATGCTCTTGGAAACTTTAGAGGAGCGAAATTTAAGTATTTTAGCTCAGCTTCATATTTATTTGTATCCATAGGTTCTATAAATATTACAGCATTAGCTCCGAGTGAAAACATATGCTTCCAGTTATCAAGGCTATTAAAGTCCATAAGTATTATTGAGCCACTTATATTTTTGCCTATACATTCGCTATAACTACCCTTTCCGACATAAAATATAGGGCCATATATACCTTTTGTTGAACATGGATTTACTGAATTAGGCCATAGCGGGTGTATAGGAAAAGATGCTAATAAGTCTCCGTCAGAGGAATATACATTGAGAATAGATCTATAGGCAATTGGTACAGTTATATTATATAGCTGATATGTCACATTTTTTAACCCTATTTTGTTAAAGAAACTTCTTATATATTCAGCAGCTTTATAAAATCCTGGATAACCGGTAATTCTTGGAGAACAGTTTTGTGTGAAGAAATATAAATGATTCCTTACATTATTAAGATTTATGAAATCCCCCTTAATAATATCAATATATGATAAAGATTTATGATGAGGACCTCCATAAACTATATTTTCTCCATAGGCTGTAAAAGTTAAGATTATCAGAAATAGTGTAAATACGAACCTCATATATTTCATTATTCGCATATTCTCATCCTAATATGAATATACCCTTGATTAAAAGTATGTAAATGTAAAAAATAAAATATTTTACCAGGGTGGAGGGACATTAGCCGGACCTACTATAAATACATCTATAATCCATTCGATAACATTTATTATAGCATATGTTGCTATATATCCAATTACAAATCTTATCATTTTTCTATGGAGTACAGCGCCTCCTATTTTCCATACAGCGTACTTCCATATCCATGCAAAGAAGAAGGATAGGAACTCCCATGGAAGTATCCAGAAACCAGCTATAGGAGCCATAAATCCTATAGGGTTAATTGGCCACCACACAAATCTGGATTTAAGAAACAACAGTATTATTGCAAGTATTGCTCCCATTGCATAAACATCTATCCCTCCAGCATATGCTCCTTTCTCCGGATATTCTCCAGAGTATATATCCTTAGATAGCCCAGCTCCCTCATTGCCCTTAGGATACCCATAAGTCCCACCCCAGGCATTATAAGCCCATATAATTCTTACAAAGTAAGCCCATAGCACACCTATGATTATTGAAACTACTCCTGCTAGAGCTATATATTTAAGGGAAGCCCCAACTTCTCTTCCAACTTTGTAACAATCATTAATTCTGGGCGGGAATCCACAGTGCTGTGCTAGTGAAGCACTGCCATACTCTCCGTCAAAGAACAAAGTAAACATTTGTGCTCCAGATGTATTATATTCTCCTGTGGGTATATAGTAATAGGTTAATGCCAACCATTTTACACTTCCTCCAACTCTTAGAGGTCTTCCTCCCCACCAGAATTCTCCCTTTATCCTACCTATTGCTTGGAACCATATTATGAATAATATGGCAAAGGCTATCGTTAAAATGGGGGTTGCTCCTGTAACCAGCATTGTGACAATCCATATAATTGCTGAGAGAAAGAATAGTGGTACAGATATTCTATAGGAAAGGACTGGATCATCTATAGCTCCTGGCTTTTTCTGAAGTACTGCAATTATATTCTTTATATGATCTCTTCCTATCCAGAAACACCATAAGGCTATTCCTATCCACATACCCCATCCTAGCGTCATGTTGGGAGGATAGAACCACCAACCATTACTTAAGAAGAACGGCCACCACCCACTTTTACTTATATCCGGATAAAATCCTGTAGCTATTCCGAGCATCGGTTTCAACCAATCAAATAGTATTATGGAGATAATAATACCCTGCAATACGTCTAATGGCAGTAAATATGCTCCTACCATAAAGGCTGGTGAAAAGGCTAGCAGTACCAATCCCTTAGTCTGTGGAAGCAACGATAAGTTAGGTGCTTTATACCAGTCAGCATAATGTATTGTAAAATCTGGGAATCTAGGTATCAATCCCCCACTAAGAGATCTTAATGGATCCCATATATAGATTAAAAATGCTACTAGGACGCCATACCATATCCATTTCTCCTTAAATATTCTTGCCTCACCCTTCTCTACAACTCCCATGTTTATTAATTCATACATCGGAATTGCATGTGGATAGGGTAGTCTTTCTACTTCAATCCATTCCCTTCTCCATATAGACATAAGGAAGAAACATAGGAACAATACAGATATTAAATGAACTGACCAGAATAGGAAGGGTACTGCCCACGCCGACCAATTTGGGATTCCTCCATGATACATTTTTTCTGCCTCCTCCATGGGCAATTTCATCCAATCGGGCATTAGGAATGCTAGATCTTTATTAAAGATTGGTACAAGAAATGGTGTTGACGGCCCTCTTGCTATAAGCATGGTTAAAGGCCATGACATGTTAAGGAATGTGAAAATAATTGCCATGGCATCTACATCTATCTTCCATTCTTTCCCCCTATTAAGAAGAGACATAAGTGATATGTATATTAATAATCCCCCTAGAACAACGCAGAAATCAAAATAGTTTTCGGTCCATGTATAGGTTAATCCTCTGACATAGTAAAAACATCTGTATCCGAAGAGGAATACAATATATATTAGTTGAAGGATTATTCCAATGATAAAGGCTTTAACTGGAAATTCCTTTCTAACTTCTACCTTTCTGTTAGAAGAAGCACCTACATCTCTGGGATCATTCCCGGAATTATTTTTTCCCAAAAAGATGTTTATCACCTCTTATACAATATTTTATAGGAAATATGTTATTTATAAATGTTACTACTTTTTTCTTTTTTTATGTATACATTTTCTTGGAAATTTAATTCATATATAGATTTCTTGCCATTAAAAATGACATTTTGTTAAATAAATACAAATTACTACTGCTGAAAATAGCCGAAAAGTATTAATAAATGTTACTACATTTTCCTTAGGGGGAAAAGAAATGGAAAGTCTACAAAAGTTATTAGAACCCCTCGACTTAACCCCCACAGACGTTAAGGTTTATGTAACTTTACTTTCTCATGGCCCTGTTTCTCCAAGTAGACTAGCTGAGATAATGGGATTACATCGCCCACAGATTCATTCATCTCTTAAACGACTTATCTCTAGGGGCTTGGTTGAAGTATATAGTGGTAGACCAACGATATATAGGGCAATAGACCCTAGGACTCTCTTTAGAATAATTAATGATGAATTTAAAGAATTGTTCTCTAATTCTAAAAAATTTATAGAGAGCATTTCATCTGGAAAGAATGAATATGAATATGGTGTATGGATTTTTAAAAGTAAGAAAGGGCTTATGAATAGATATATAAAGACTGTAGAGAAGGCTGAAGCTAATTTAGCTATTAGTGGAGATATAGAATTTATTTCTAGGTTGAGAGACTATATTTTGTCTGCACAGGAAAATGGTGTCATAGTATATATTATAGTATATGATGTGCCGGGTATTAGGTTTAGGAAAAATGTGGTGAGAGGATTCAATAAGGTTAAACGTGCGGTTTCAGGAGATCTTCTAGTTATAGCTGATACAAAGATGGGGATTTTAGCTCAAAGGAGGAGTGTAGTTAAAAATCTTCCAAGTTATGGGATTGCTGTGGAGGAACCCATGCTTATAGACTACCTTCTTCAAGACTTTTTATATAGATGGATGAGGAGTAAAGTTATTATTGACAAAAACATAGAACTTCCAGCGAGATTTACTATGTTTAAGCTCGGACTTATAGAGGTTAGTAAGTTTTTAGAAAAAGGTAGAAAAATCCGAGGTGTATTTAAAGGAAGATGGATTAAAAAAAGAAAAAATGGGATAATTGAGGGTAGAATAGTTAAGGCTTTTATTAATTCGCAGACAGGTATAGCTCAAATGCATGTTAAAGTAGATGAAGGAAGAATTTATACCGTAGGTGCTCCTGATGCTGTAGTTGAGGATTTTGCTGTAAACGAAATGTTAATTAAAGAGGTAGAGATATGAGATTTAAATATAGTAGGGTATTACAGTTTAATTTTGAAGATGAATTAGGCTATGGTATAGATAAAATTAGAGGCAAGGACATAGTTAATTTAGCTTTAAGTATTAACGCCAATACCATCGTTATATTTGCTAGAGATGCTTGGGGGAGAAGTTTTTATAACAGTAGATTTATGAGGAAAATAGGTAGGTTAGGTAAAAGGAATTTTTTAAAAGAAGTTTTGGAGGAAGCCTCTAAATATAATATAGCAGTAATACCTATGATTGGGCATACAACAAATTTAGAATTATATTCTAGACATCCAGATTGGGTTCAGAGAGATAGAAATGGAAAAATCATTACTATGGATACTGATCCGATACATAGGTCTAGAGATAGATTTACATGGCCGTTAATGTGCCTTAACTCACCTTTCCTTGATCATGTTTTAAATGAATTGGAGGAAGTACTTAACTATAATGTAAATGGAGTGTTTTTAGATAGTTTTAGATATATGCCTGATATCGATAAGGCCTGCTTCTGTAAATGGTGTAGGGAAAAATATAAAAGAGAACGTAATTACGAGCTTCCTGATAAAGAAGATTTTAGGAATAGCTTATATAGGGATAGCTTTAAATGGAGGATAAATGTTAATATAAATTCTATCAAAACTATTTCAAATAAACTTAAAGAACATAATAATTATGTATTGGTATATAATAATCATCCCTTAGGCTGGAGGGGTAGAGCCAATACTATATCAGAATTATCTAAAGACTTTGTCGATATATTTTTTGCTGAATGTAGTGAAGCCGACTATCAGCCACCTGGATTTATTTCTGAAATGGTTAAGCTTACCCGATCTCTTACAGGCAAATTTGTTTGGGCCACTAGAAATAGTTTTCATACAGCATTGACATCTAGAGAAACCAGCGATATAGTTATTAGACAAGGATTAAGAGAAGCTTTTGTAGGTGGTGGATATCCAGTATTTCTAGTTTTTGCATCAACATTTATAAATGGTATAAATCCTACAAACGTAAAACAAGTTTTTAGTGAAATAGAAAAATTGGAGGAATATATGGATAATGTAGATCCTTTGCCTTATATTGGTATAGTTTTCTCGAATAGAAGTAGAGATTGGGCTGGATCTAAGCTATCACCACATATAACAGACTCCTTTAGAGGATTTTATCATGCCTTAATTATAGACGGATTTCCAGTAAACTATATTTCCGATACATGTCTTGACAATAATGGTTTCAATGATTATAAGGGAATCGTTCTTGCAAATACATGGTCTTTATCGGCTAATAGTATCAATAATTTAAGAAAATATTTGGAGAATGGTGGAGGGATAATTGCTACATATAAGACTGGAATATTAGATGAAAACGGGGCTAGACTTGAAGAAACCAGACTTAACGAAATTCTAGGTATAAGTTTTAATTCAATAATTAAAAGCTCATGGAGCTATCTAAGATTAAACAAAAATCATTCAATTGTAAATGATATAAATGGAAAATATATTTTATGGGGAGATTTTGATAGAGAATTCATGTATACACGTACACCTCCTGAAATAGGTTGGCATACCATGGTAAAGTACAGTAAAGGAGATGTTATAGGTCATATTACTTTAACAAACCGAGAATATGGAAACGAGTATGAGAATGGAAGAAGCCCTCCACCCCCCCTTATAGATACTAATATGGCTGGAATAGTTGCTGAAGATAAATGGGTTTACTTCAGCGGCCAACCGGGGAGAATATATTGGAGAACTGGGTCGCCTAACATTAAAAAACTTATCATTAATTCTGTAAAATATATTGCGGGAGAACCTCCAGTAAGGGTAGAGACACAGGGATTCGCCGAACTCGAAGCCTATAGGAGAAATGGACAAATAATCCTCCATATACTTAATCATACATATCCCGATAGAATTATAGTGAGAGGGAATACGGCAATAAATACGATGTGGGCTTCATCACCCGAATGCGTTCATCCACCAATTAGAATAGTACCTCTCACAGACGTTAATATAATTATTAGAAATATGGAAATACAGCGAGTATATGAACCGCTTAAAAATAAGTTCCATAGATTTCAATATAATGGAAATGAAGTTAAAATAGATATTCCTAGACTAAACGAGTATATGTGTTTAGTGATTGATGTGAAATGATTATATGAATGAATATTTGCCTTAATTCATATATTGTTGCGCCTTATAATATTCCTCTAATCAGTATATTGCTGAATTTTATTATTTTAATAAGATTAACTTGACCTAACAATTACTTTTTCATTCACACTCAAATATAAAGAAATAGTAACCAGCATTATCTCAAACATTCTTTCATATCCATACATTGATATATCTTTACTAATATATAGATCAAATTATGAATAATTCTCTAAGAGCTTCATATACTTAGATTATAAGAAGAATGAAAAATAAAATATAATGATGGAAAATTACTAAACACCAGTATTGTAACAATTTATTAATAGTAGCTTAATTTAATTACTTGAAATAATGAATAAGATAACTCTATATATATTAGATAAATTAGAGATAGATTTGGGGATTAGAATGTCTAAGATCAGGTTAATTGCACTCGATCTTGATGGGACGCTTTTAGAAGGAGATAAAAGTATTTTACCCGAGTTGAAAAAAGTTCTTATAGATTTGGGTAGAAGAGGAGTAAAGATTACTACTGCATCTGGAAGATACTTGGAGAACCAGTTAGAAATTTTATCCTTAAATGATATGGGGATAAAGGTTGGAGTACCCCATGCACTTATAGCTAATGAACAAGAAATATACATTGCATCAGCTAATCAATATGTTCCTCTTATAGAACATAATAGTATGGTGGAGAGAGAATGGATTAAGATAATGCCAATAGTTTTAGACTTACTTAAAGAGACTTTGGATGAATTTAGAGAAAAAGGTATTGAGGTTAATCCTTACGATGAAAATGCTATTGAAAGACATATGGCTGGTCTTCTCTTTAAGGATATAGAAGAGGCAAGAAAAGCTGAACAATATCTTAGAAACAAAATTATGGAGAGAGGTCTTAAACTAAAGTGTTGTCGTTCATGGTGTTTAGTTCTAATATTGTTACCTTTCGCTGGAAAGGGGGAAGCCGTAAAAACTTTGGCAGAGTACTGGAATATAGAGTATCCGAACGTATTATGTATAGGTGATGATGACCATGATATAGAAATGCTTGATGGAAGATATGGATTTATTTCAGCAACAGTATCGAATGCAGATAGAGAAGTAATAGATATTGTTAAAAATATTGGTGGATATATTTCTAAACTACCTCGTGGTAGAGGAGTACTAGATATATTTAGATATTTTAGCCTTATTCCATAGGTGTGTAATATGAGTTATGTAAAGATAGGTGTTGTAACCGATGTTCATCAGGGGCCTTTAGATATAAGGAAATGGCTAGATATTTTTGTAAAGGATATGAATAATAATTTTAAACCTGATTTTGTAGTTGAGCTGGGAGATTTTATAGGTTCTAGAGAGAATTCTAGGGAAGAATTGATGAGGATAAATAAAGTTTATACTCAATGTAAAGCTCCTAAATATTATGTACTGGGAAATCATGATCTAGAGAGTCTTAGCAGAGAACAGTTTAAAAAAATATTGGGTATAGATTATACATGGAAGTCTATAAATGTAAAGTTTCTTCACGTAATTTTTCTAGATGCCGCATGGGGTCCAGATACTAATAGCGGAGGACCTACAGGACATATACCTGGTGAGGAATTAGAATGGCTTCAAAGAGAATTAGAGAAGATTTCGATAAGGAAACCAATAATAGTTTTTTGTCATTATCCTATAGGAATATTTCGTGATGCTCCAAGAATAGATAATGAGGATGAACTTTTAGAAATATTTAGAGGATATAATTTGATAGCTACTTTTAGTGGCGATGCTCATTATGGAGGCTATCGGGAAATGAATGGTATACATAATATCTGTTTACATAGTATGGGATGGTGGGAATTGGATAAAATTACAGGATCCTATGCTAAAATTATCATTGGTTTAGGAAAAATAATTGTTTATGGGGAAAATGCTCAGCCAAGCTATTTTCTCAAATCTAAGATTTTTTCCTTATAATGAAAATATTCCTTATCATCTCCAAAAAATATTATTCCCCCCTTCTCATCGATCAACATCACTTTACCATTAATAAATCTATATGCCTCATATCGACATTTATTCTTTTCAAATCTATCGATAAATTTTAGAAGTATAGGAGTATATTTATCGCTTATCATATATAGGTAAGCTATAAAACAGATAATTAAGTTTTGCTATTATTCATTCATAATTATTTTTCCTAGATATTGTTTAGCAATTCTATATATTGTCATAATATTTGATAAAGATTCCCTCCATCTGCCTTCATCATATTTTCTCTCAGCTTCCTTTAGATTCCTTTCAATATGTTTAGCTATTTCCAACATTTTTTTAGTCTTAATCTCTTCTAAAATCTTTTTAGACAGCTTTATCCCATATCTAGGGTTAAGCATAGCTGCAAATTCATGGAGATTAATTAAATTAAAATCATTATCTCTAGATAATTTTTTAACGATGTTTACTAATGGTTCTAGATTTTTAAATCTCCATGGAATACATATAACTAATACGTGTAGAGGTCTTTTCCTATATACAGTTGCTATCGCCTTTAGCCAACCATATGTACTTTTTTCATCCGTATATTCTACTGTTCCTGGAATTATTGGAACGGGCGATTTTCCAACATAATAGGGAAATATATCCATTCCCCTATATCCCAACTTAATAGCCAGTAGATTAAGTTTTTCAGAATAATGGATTAAAGATTCGCCGTCGAGAAATTCTCCTAATATCTCGGTAAACTTTAATCCAGTCCTCTCAAAATATTTTCTTGCCAGGTCTAAAAATTTCTCCGTATAATTTGGATTTATATTTGGATACCAATATCCTGTTCCACTCGGCCCTGAAACAAATGTATCATTTTCACTCATACTCTCCGCATAGTATTTCATTATAAGGGGTGCTAAATCTATTAGAAAGGGGGATACCGTCCATGCGATTGGAATTTTACCCCTATATTTATCGTCCCAGAATTTTCTCATTAAAATATCCCACTGAACATTATCTCCATCATTTATATAGAAAGTTACATATACCTTATCTTCTCCAAGCTTGTTCAAATTTAGTGGAGGGAGTTTAAACTTAACTTTAACATCTATTCCAGACCATACAGTTAAATTGGATACTAGATGAGGGGCTCCAGTAGTTACAACTACAAATTTATTATATTCAGATGCCAGTCTAACAGTAATATGTTCACATTCCTTATACCAGCCTAGTATAGCTGAATTTTCAGGCATATCTTTTAAAAACTTCTTGAATAGACTAAGCTCCTCAACATTATGGGGATCTAGATAATGTATAAATAGTTTTAGTGCGCTAGCATAGTCTCTTACAGCTATCTGTAATGGTCTAGGAGGATTAGAAACGGGATACGGTCTCATGGGTACAAGAAGTCTATGACTACATTTAGGCCATAACTCTTCATAACCCCATCTATATACCTCAAGTCTATTCTTAAATCTTCCCCTTAAGTCTCCATATTTTTTAAATCCAAGACCTTCAATCCAACTAATATCTCTAGGATTTACAATAACTGTATCATATATTCCAGACATAATATTTGCAAGGTTTAAGGTATCTGGTACGTTTGGATCATATGTTATATATCCTTTACAGTAATCCCTATATTTCTCCATAACATTGTTTAAATCCATCTTATTTATCGGGATATTTTCATCCCGAATTAGTTTAAGCCATAGTTCATCTTCATCTCTCAAAATAATATAGATTTGAGGTTTATGTTTATTTACAAGACCTTGTAAAGTTATTAATGGAAGAAATTTAAAGTCGTTGAAAAAATCCATATTTCTTATATCAACTATATCTAAATATTCAGGTCTAGAAAATCTTGGAAAAACTTTTTCCACAGGCCAATATATATTTGCCATAAATTTTGAAATAATTTAACAGATATTTTAATTTTATCATAATCCTGCACACTAAACTCAAATAAGAGTAAGACATATTAGTATAGTAATTACCATTCATTGAATGATCTTAATAAGGTTGTAAAATTGAATCCATGAGAGGTCTAGCATAATTCTTTCGATATTTTTATTGTAAATGAGTTTTCTGAATGCTGCGAGTTAAATGATAATCAATGCTATAGATGATATTTACATTAGGTTTATTTAGTGATTTTATGCCTCCTATATATTATTAGTAGAGATATGGTTATGGATGCTAGTAAAAATATTATTGGAAAATTATATACTATGAAGCACCAGATCTCGTGAAGTATATCTATAGGACCTATATCCGCATTAGTACTATATAGTTTAATATAAGGTACATAATATAATTCAGGCACATCAAAAATTTCTATAAATGCCTCCTTAACCCTCCATGAACCATAATCGTCTATTAGGATTCCCGAATCATAGTCGTAAAGCATTTCTATTAAATTACCGCTTAATAAGTATACTCTTTGTCTACCGATGGGTGTATGAGTGTAGGCTGTGCTACTATCTATCTTTACTTTTATCGATGTAATATTGTTATCTATCTTTACTAGAAAGTTTGTTGTACCAGTTTTAACATATGTTTTATAGAACATTAATGTTACCCCTATCCTCCTATCGTTAAGAAAAACCTCTCTGGTTGAGATCTTGACACGAACAGTCTTACTAATACTGAAATTTAATAAAGTCAATCTAACCACAATCATATCGTCTAAAACGTCAATTATCTCCCATCGCAATAAATAAAACAAAGAAAAATCTCCATACGGAGAAACCATATACTCAAAATACACGCCTTTCTTTAACCAAGGATATGGCTGAGCAAAAACATTATTCGAAAATAAAATAAAAAACAAGAAAAAAATAATTAATCCTTTTTGCGACTCCACGTAGACCATCTCTCCACTCCCGCATATGCACGTAGCTCAATAATGTCATTTGTTACTTCATCTCGAAATCGCCTATAAACCTCTGAACCTACAACATGGGAAAATTCATTCTTTTCAACATATGTCGATGTTTTTGAAGTTGTCCTTTCATAAACACCTGAATCTACGTGAAGCTTCACATGTAAATCACCATAAAATTTATAACGCCATAAGGCTTCTCCGCTCTCTCCCACAGCCCTCTCCTTACAATAGTAAGGTATCTCATAGGTATACCAACCTATAGCCGTCGCTTTTACAAAGCAACCCCATTTTGATTTAAAATCTTCATCCTTATCATAGTTACCATAGCTTTGTGACTGCACCGTCAAAATAGCTGTAAAAAGCGATATTAATAATATTTCGATTAAGGAGAACTGCAACATTTTCCTTGACATATTTCATCATAATATATATATATATAAAATGTTTTATAAATTTTACTGAAAAAGATTATTTTGGAAAGTTTAAAAAAATTTAGTGAATGTATATGTATGTTGTTAAGGTAGAGGATTTGTATAAGAGTTTTGGGTCTATAAAGGCTTTGAGAGGGTTGAATGCAGTTTTTCCTAA
>CAZKAY010000011.1:0-13717 GCA_964550975.1 uncultured Thermoproteales archaeon
AACTTACTCCAGCCGAAGCGGCAATCCTAATAGGCCTATTATTCCTAATATCAGATTCCCCATTCCTATTTGCAACATACATGGAATATATTATAGGATTACCACATGCATCTACGACAAATGCTAAGGTGGCTGAATTACTTACATTAATGCCCAGTTTCTTTGCACCAAAGGATCCTACCTTAGTGGAATCAGCTTATACAGGAGGAGCTGGAATACCCGGTGCACTAATTCCCTACTTAGCGTTTGCTATGTTTCTAATGATTATCTACCTGCTATATCAATTCTTCTTGGCAACCGTAGCTAGAGAACAATTTGTAAAGGTAGAAAAACTACCGTTTCCAGGAGTTGTACCAGTGGTAGAGTTAACAAAAATATCAAAGATATCTTCGATTACTGAAAACAAAATACTATATCTGGGAATTATTCTAGGCTTCCTTAACTCATTAATCACAACAATAAACTATATTACACCTATGTTTAAAGTATTCTTCGCATACGGACAAATATACTTTGATGCATGGGATAAATTCTGGAGAGGATTAAATCCAAGTACTGGAGACTGGTGGATGTTCATCATGGCAGATACGGCTGTATTCTATCTGGCACCATTAGATGTCTCAGCTACTTCCACAATATGGCTAGGAATAATGACATTAATATATCCGTTTATCGCAGTCGGAGCTGGATGGGTAACACCGGGTAAGAATCCTGGATACACAGGACCCTTCCAATGGAGATTTATGTCACTATACTGTGTACCATTAGCACTGGGTTTATGGAGCCTAATATTCGGATACAAAGTATATATAGGTAGTCTGAAGAAAGCATTTGGAAAGGGAGGTGGTGTAGCCGAAGAAGGTGAAATACCACCATTATGGGCATGGGGTGGATTAATAGGAACTCTATTAATATGGCTTATACTATGGCTAGGTATAGGTGCAAGTGGGCTTGTAATATTGGTTGCAATATTATCAATATTCATTACATTAGGACAGGCGAGGGTATATGCTGAAACTGGACAGTGGGCAAGTAGCGCTCCACCCTATATGACGAGATATCTAGTTGTAGGGGCTTTTCCAGAAAATCCATGGAAATCTACAGCTGGATGGGCTACGATGGCTTCAGCCAGTCATCTCAATGGTGGTGCATATTTAACTCAAGCTTCGCATAGTACATGGGGTTCGTTACAAGTATATAATTTAGGATATGCTACTAAGACAAAGCCTAAAGATGTTTTTGTAGGACAATTATTAGCATATCTATTTATGGTTATAATAGGCTTCCCAGTAGTAATATCTTTGGTGTTCTCTATAGGAGCAAATAAGCTGGGAAACACGTGGTTTGTATCGAGATTAGTTGCAAGGAATTCTAAAGTGTGGGATATGTATGGTGTAATAAATAAAGGTGGCCTATTACCTACTGAGAGAATAGGGATGTTTGTATTAGCACTAATACTTGTAGGACTATTATGGTTCCTGAGAACTAAGTATGCATGGTTCTTTATCACACCAGTAGCATTATTCTTTTACTCTGGAATGTGGTTCCTAAGTGCTGCTCCAGCATTTATATTAAAGTTAATTACATTAAAAGTCTTCGGAGTAAAGGCTTACGAAAAATACGGTGTACCATTAGCTGTTGGGTATCTGGTAGGACTAAGCTTCGGAGCCTTCCTTGGAGTAACGTTATTAACGTTCTATAAAGCTCCTTGGGCTTAAAATATTATTATTTTTTTTCCTTTTCATCCTAGAATGATAAAAACATTTATTATTTATAATAATGCTCTAATATATGACTATGGTGGTTAAATTTGAAGCTATCAATAAGTATTATTTTTTTACTAGTCTTAACTACAGTCTTATTTTCAATTAATTTTAGTGCTGAGATCGGAGATCAAAATAAACTTGAGTATAATAATATTTGGAGTGATATAAAGTTTTTTTCGTCATTTAAATCGAGGTTTACAGGGTATAGTGGTTTCTATAGTAGTGGTGATTATATTTATAGTGTCTTTAAAGACATCTTCGGCGAAAACAATGTTAGGGTTCAATCCTATAATGTTCTAAGCCCTATAGATGAGGGTTCCAGTATAGAGATTGTTAAAGAAAAAATAGTCTTCGATGCATATGGTATGTATCCTAATCTTATTGCTACTGGTAAGGTAAAAGATTTAACTGGAAAGTTATATTATGCGCACAAGGGTGATCCGTCCGAATTAAATATACCGTTAAATAATTCAATTATATTAATGGACTTTGATTCAGGAGATAGCTGGATTAGACTAATTAAATTTGGTGTGAAAGCAGTAATATTTATAGGTAGCAATTATACTACTAGGTTTGAAACTTATAGTAAGTTTATTCAAGCACCATTAAACTTTCCACGACTATATGTTACGCCAAGAGTTGGAAGAGAATTATTAAAATATGCTAACGGCAGTATGGTTAAAATTAATCTTAACATGTCTCTAAAATTGGTTAAAGCATATAACTATATAGGTATTATTGAGGGATCAAAATATAGAGATAAAGCAATAATATTTATGGCCCACTATGATTCTGCATCAGTGGTTCCCGCGCTTTCTCCCGGAGCAGATGATAGCATAGGTATATCGCTTCTACTTGAGTTAGCTAGAACGTTGTCTAAAACTAAACCTAAATATACGCTGGTATTTGTAGCCGTTTCAGGTCACTGGCAGGGTCTTGCGGGTGCAAGAGAATTTGTAGATGAGTATTTCTTCGGAAACTTCTCTAAAAAATATTTTCCATTCATAACGTTTGGATTCGAGATTTCTTCCGGTGCAGCTCAGCTGGTACCTACACTTGGAGGATTTTTCTATTCACATAGGCATGCAAATCTGGTACAGACATATTCTACACTGTTTGGATTTATTCAAAAAATATTTAAGAGCTACAGTGAATTAAATTCAGAATATTATAATTGTATTATAAGTGAAGAGGTTAGGACTGGTGAAGCGTTCTCAGCAAGCACTATATTTAATGGGTATGCTTTCCCATTTATCTCGGATGTAGAGGCAGTAGGATTAACTGGAAGTCTGGGAATAACTTTTGTAACATTTAAAGATAGTAGAGTTAGATTATTCACGCCAATAGATACTCTAGAAAACGTTGACAAAGATAATCTGATACCGCAGATAGATTTCATAGAATTTTTATTGGAGAGAATATTAGATATAGATCCAGGTAAGCTATATACTGGAAGTATATCTCAGATAACTCCTACAAGACTGAATCCGAGGCCTGCTGGTGGAACGGGATTTGCAAACCTAAAGATAGAAGTCGTGAAATATGATCCAACCCACCCTAAACTTTATAGTCCTGTACCGAATTCAATTGTAGTCATATATAAAGTTCGTGCATGGTATGCAAGCGGATATCCATATACACGTTACAATCCCTTTGGATACATTATAAATATAACTGATGGAAACGGCAAACTATATGTTAAAGGTTTGCCAATACTTCATGCGGCAGCTGGAGCACCAATGATATACGCATATAAGGTTGATGAAAAAAGTGGGGAAATAACATATTTCCCAGATGAAGGTAGTCATGGAGCTGGAATATTTCCACATATGGTTGAAATTAGACAGCCAATACAGACTGTTAGAACAGTTGTATTTGAAGGTGGATGTATAGTACTGCCGGATATAATTTTACCAGACAAACTTTGGTCTACAATAACTCTTGGAACATATTATAATCCATTTACACCAATAGGTTTCACATACTATGAAAGCCCACTTACAATTAGTATAGATCTCTTTGAAGCAGTATCATATGTAAAGCCTCTTTCATATGGAAGCTATTATGAACCAACTAAAGCTTTACTATTACTCTATGTTCCTAAGGGATATCGTATACAGGCAACTGTGTCAGCAACAGGTCAGGCTAGAAAGATAATATTATTGCTAAATAATTCTATGAATAATCCAGATGGATACGGATATCTTTTCAAGGAGACTGGTAGACAATATATAGTTACATTTAGTATATATAAATATGCAAAGCAGATATATTATATAGCATATACAAGATATGAAAAGGCTAGAGTCCAAGGTATAAGGGATCCGTCAACCGAGAAATATCTAAACCTAGCATCATATTATCTTAACTTAACAGAGAAATCTATTGAAGAAAACAATTATGTATTGGCTAGAAAGTATTCTATCGATGCATGGAGTAATTCTCTGAAAGCATATGATAGAAGTAGAGGATTACTTATAGATTTTACATATAGTACTGTATTAATAATGCTATTGGTAGCTCCCTTCGCAGTTCTATTTGAAGCACTAATCATATCAAGCATAGGATATAGGAGAGGTGCAATGATAATATTGATTTCAATTATAGTCTTCTTCTTGCTCAGATTTTTACATCCAGGATTTAATGTAGTTACAAGCTTACCTGCATTGGTTATGGGTATAATATTAATAACGTTGGCTATACCTGCAGTATTCTTCCTATTTCTCGAATTTAACTATGGTATAAGTGAGGTACGTAAATTAACTATTGGGCTACACTTTTTAGAGAGGAGTAGATTCGATATACTTTTGTCTTCGCTTAGTATAGGTGTTCAAAATATGAAGAAAAGGAAGTTGCGTACATTTCTAACATTTATGGCCGTTATATTAATGGTTATGTCACTTGTTTCTTTAAGTTCAGTTGTACCATTAACAATGATATCCAGACTAAAGCTTCCTCCTTCAGGGTCGTATAATGGCATATTAGTTAGATCATATTACTATGATCCATTAAGCACAGATCTATATAATTATCTTAAAGTTACACTCGGAGATCAATGGTATATTAGTGAAAGGTACTGGTGTTATGGACCATTTTTAATAACAGCTAAAGGTAGAAATGCCACTATAGATGCTGTAATAGGATTGTCTCCAGATGAAAAACATATAGCTTTTAGCGAGGTGGCTAGATCTCTTAGAGGAGAGTGGTTTAGTAAATATGATATATATAGTTGCATTATATCGGAAGATCTTGCAAATCTATTAGGCGTAGATTATGGTGATATAATAATATTTAGAGGATTAAAACTAATTGTTAGAGGAATATTTGACAAAACATTTGCATCTGAGTCGGTAATAGATATTGATGGTAACACTATTTTGCCGATAGACAGAGAAGAAGTTGATGCTCAGCAGAGATTTAGCTTCGAATTTAGATATGATTGGGATAGCGTAATAATTGTTCCATCCCATCTAGCCAGAACTATGCCTGGATTCTTTATATCATCAATAGCCGCATCACCTAAGCAGAGAATAGAAATGGGTAGGTCTGAAACAGTTTCAGAAAATGAGATCTTTGAAAAGGCTAGTGAAATATTTAATACTCTTGATGGATTAGTAGTTGTTGCAAAGGTTGGTGACGATGTGTATGAATATAATAAAATGTTTACACAAACGGTTTTTGGAGGAGAATTCATTATAATACCTACAATCATAGTTGGATTGGTTGTTACAATGACTATTTTAGGAAATATTTATGAAAGAACGAGAGAGATGTATATTTATAGTTCTCTAGGACTTGCACCACTCCATGTTGCAAGCATGTTTATCTCAGAAAACCTCGTATACGCTATTGTAGGAGGCTTACTTGGATATATATTGGGAATAGTAAATTCAAAGATACTGAATATATCTACGATCACGGGTGGATATATTGGTACAAACTATTCGGGCTCGTCTGTGATGTTTGTAATGGGTATGGTGATGCTGCTAGTAATGCTTTCAAGCCTATATCCATTCATTAAAGTAGCTAAAATAGTCACGCCTTCTCTTGAAAGAAAATGGAGACCTAAAACTAAGCCAAAGGGAGATGATTGGGAAATACCTCTACCATTTACCTATACAGATGAAAGGGAGATACTGGGATTAATGGCGTTCTTACAGGAATATATGAACGCTAAGAAGATTGAGCGTACCGGAACATTCAGCGTACTCGATGTAAATGTAGGTAAAGAAGCAGAGGAATATAGAGTTGATACAAAAGTATGGTTGGCTCCATTTGAACTAAACATCGTTCAGCAAGCAACAATAACGTTTCTGAAAAGCAAGACTGAGAGAAAAATATTTACATTAGTTAGGCTGCATAGATTTAGCGGACCATATGATCAATGGATGACTACAAATGTTAAGTTTATAGATAATCTAAGAAAACAATTTCTTACATGGAGGTTGTTAAAGGTTGAGGATAGGGATAAATATGTGGAAATGGGTAAAAAACTTATATTAGGTGAATAAGATGAGCGAAGAAAAAATCGAATTTAAATCCGGTTTAACAAGGGTATCTATGATGGCTGTAATGTATGCAGCGGTAATAATGACTCCAGTAATAATATTCATGGCATTATCGACCGGATTAACCGATCCAGCTAGATTTATACCTGTATTTGTTACACTACTATTGTTTACAGAGGTAGGTAGATATGTGGGTAGATATATATCTACACAGGAAGCCTATATAATATATTTTATGGCTGAACTCGTAGCCTTCGAATCTCTCTATTTTCAAGGATTATTAATGGGACTATATTACAGAGAAGCTCCATATACAAAACTGTTTGGAATAGCAGATAAAATTCCAATATGGGTCGCTCCTCCTTTAGATGCATATGCAGTTAGGATTAGAACATTTATTGCCCCTGAATGGGCTCTACCTCTAGCGGTATCTCTATTGGGGACCTTGGCAGGAATACTTGTAGATATAGGACTATCGTTCCTATTTATACAACTCTACATTGAGACTGAGAAACTACCTTTTCCAATAGCCCCTATAGATGCCCAAGCGATCTCAACTTTAACCGAGCGATCTCCACAAAAAATAACTATATTTTCCTTAGCAGCAGTTATAAGTTTCTTTTATGAATTTATACTGTATGGATTACCAGCTATCTCAGAGGTATTAATGGGTACACGTGTTACATTTATACCTTATCCATGGATAGACCTTACAAACCTATTTGAAATCGCTGTTCCAGGAGCAATTTTCGGTATAGCTACAGATATATCTACATTTGCCGTTGGATGGGTTATACCCTTCAATTCAGTTATATGGATATTAATAGGATCTATTAGTTTCTTTATTATAGGAAATTTCCTTGCATTAAAAATACCCCATCCTTTGTTTAAGGGATGGCAAGAAGAATGGGTTCCTGGACAAAGCGTTTCATGGATATGGCAGAGGTCCGTATATAATTTATGGGCGAGTCCAAGAATAGGAATAACGTTGGCATTAGGAATATTTTCAGTAATAGTTTCTGCAAAAGCTATTATAAAATCGATTAAAAGTCTTAGAAGATTAAGTGAAATATCTAAGGCTAAAGGCTATTTATCACTACCCTACATTCTTTTACTCATAATTAGTGGAGCAGCAATAGGTATAGCTATAGATTTATATCTCTATCCACAGCTATGGTTTGTATGGATAGTATTGTGGACAGTCATACCATTCATACAAGGAGTCTTATTGGCCAGAAGCTATGGTGAAGTAGGATTAGGTGTACAGATACCGTATGTAAAGGAAGCATTTATGCTTACATTTACAGCGCCTGGAGATCCTGCACCATGGATGGTTCCAGCAAAGATAACTACAAGTGCAGGTATAATTACTCATAGAATAAAGGTAGCTATGCTTACAAAAACTAGACCTATAGATTACTTTAAAGCAACCGTTATAGCACTTCCTTTAATAATATTTTTAAGCTTTATATATTGGCAAATATTTTGGTCTATGGCAAAGATACCTTCCTCATTCTATCCATGGACAGGTATCCAATGGCCTATTGCATCACTAAACTTTTCGTTATGGGTTTCAAGATCTATAGTAATCTTTAAGCCAGATGTAATTATTGGGTGGCTTGTGATTATATTAGTTGTATCACTTATAGCAAGATACTTTAAACTACCCTTCTCACCGATAGGATTTGCTGCCGGAACAGGATTATTACCTCATTTTGCTATAAACTACTTTATTGGAGCCCTTCTTGGAAGATATTTATCAAAGAAAATTGGAAAAGAGAAATGGGAGATATATAGATCGGTAATATTAGCTGGACTCTTCGCCGGCCTAGGTCTAGCTGTAGCAGTGTCAGTGGCAGTGACAGTAATCTTTAGATCTATATGGAGTACACCGTTCTAAAGGTGATAGACATACCCTATAAAAAATCTCTACTTTTATTATTAATAATATTAATAATTACTATTATATCATGTTTTTCTCATTTCATTTCATCTCCATTTACTATAGAAGTTGTGGACGAAAATGGTTCTCCAATACTCTCTAAACTAATATTTATGATAGATATTAGTGGACAAAGATTTTATATTTATTCTAAAAACGGGTATCTCTATATCGATGAAAAATTTTTAAACGGCTTTCTAATAGGGCCTCTCCCTTCACAGAAGCCAATCTATCTGCCTTTATTCATTAGGATAGATAAATCATTATCTAAAATAGTTTTACATAGAGGAGGAGTTGTAAAAATTATTGGGTCTCCATTTCTTCTCAACGAAAGCATGACTCCAAGCAATATCATATATAGATTGTTTTACTCAAATAGATCTATTAAGAACGTTTTAAGAGAGTATGATATAAATACGCTTATTTTATTCAACAAGAGTATTGTTATTCCGTCAAATACTCTTTGTATTATAAATCTTTCTTTTAAAATTGGAGGAAAAAACTATGTTTATAATTTTACTAAATATTTGAATTGGAATCACATAGATATAATTGATCTTTATAAGGAATTCTATAATGAAAACTATAATTATGTATCTAATTTTTATAACAAGGTTCGAGGAGAAATATATGAAGCTGAGGAGTTTGGCTTCTATCTTGGATTTGAGGAGAACGAAATCAGAATTGCTGAAAAATACATATATTTATCTAAAAATAGTTGTGATAGTCTTCTTTCATTAACGTATTTAAGGAAAGCACAGTTAACATTATATAATTGTGAGAAAAGAATTGAGAAACTTTATACTGAAAGCAGTATACATGTATTCATATTGTCTTTCATCATATCTCTATCAATAATTTTTGTTGTATCAATGTTTTTTGAAGAAAAAAATAAGCAGGCATTATGGTTTATAATTATATCTGCAGTTATTTTCATTGTACTTGAAAATATCTATCCATCATTTAAAATAATACCTTTAATATACAGGTTTTCACCAATATTTTCTACACTTATAATTATAATGTTTCTAATGTTAAGCGAAGATTTCCCGGACACAGTTTCCTCGAGCGGTGTAGCGTTAATCGCATCAATTTCTGTCTCAATCAAACTTGCATTGAGAAATCTTATGAAGAGAAGGGTTAGATCCTTCCTGTTAATATTATCAATAATAATACTAACTATAGGGATATTTAGCTTAACCAGCTTCAATATATCTATATGGATTCAAACAATATCCAAACCCTATGTCACAAGTTTCTCAAATACAATGATTGTTAGAAAATTATCAGAGTCTATTAGTACACCATATTTACCTCTAACAATCGATGAAATGGAATGGATAGCTATGAACAATATTACAGATATCTCTATTAGATTTATGAACATGCCTAGACTATATCCATATACAATTATAGGTAATAATGTGAGCTATGATCTCCAAGGTTTAATGGCATTTACAGATAGTGAACATCGGTATGTTGATTTTAAAGAAATATTTATAAAAAAATATGGCGGACATTTTATAAAACAATCTGATGAAAATTCTATAATGCTTAGTGAAGAAGTAGTAAAATATATGAATCTAAGTATAGGAGACTATATTTATATCTATATTGGTAAGAGAAAGTATAAGCTTAAACTTATAGGCATATTTAATGGGGATAAATTAGCTAAGCTAAGGGACCCCTTTGGAGAAACGGTTGTTCCACTTAAATTAGAGCGCCAAGATAGGGAGATTATATCCGTTCCTGCAGATGCTAAACTTGTTGGAATAGTTTCATTAAATACTGTATTAAAGTTGGGTTTAAAGCCATATATTTTGACTGCAAGGGTTAAAGGAGATACTATAGAAATAGGTGAAGCTATAACAATGTTACTAAACTTGTATGTAGTTACATATAATGAAAATGTTTTAAGAGAATATTTTCCCGGGAGTATAGTTTCTCTCAAGGGAAGCGAATTATTAATACCTTTAGCGATAGTTTTTCTAAACATCTTTTTAACAATGCTAGACAATGTTAGAAGTAGGAAAAAGGAGATGGAAATAATGTTGTCTATAGGTGTAAATCCAACTCAAATAGAGTTGATATTTATTTCAGAAGCTATAATTGTTGGATTAATTAGCAGTGGTATAGCCTATCTATTTACAGCAATAATGTTTTCTACAAAAATTTTCTGGAGATTTTTACCTCAAATTGATGTGAAGATAAGTTCAATGGACGTTCTTACATGTATAGCTGTATCGATTCTTCTATGTATTATATCGTCGATTATTCCATCGTTCAAGGCATCGACAATTATAACTCCATCTCTACAAAGAAGATGGAAGATGGAGCGGAGAGCGCCTGAGGAAGGATTTGTAGAAAGATTGCCTGTAAGAATCCCAAAAGAAAAAATAAATAATTTTCTCGATTTCCTTGAGGATAGATTAAAGACATATAATCTTGGAGTAAGTATATGTGAAGTAGATATATTGGAAAAAGATTATAGGAAGCCAAGACTTATATTTATATACAAATCGACTGCAACACTTTCTAGAAGAGCATGTAATACCTATAATGAAGTAACATTTGAGCTTGAAGAAGACTTTTATAAAGCTTATGTAAAATCTATTCCCAAAATATATGTAAAGGTTTCGGGAGCACTGTGCTCTTATGAGACAATAACAATATTAAGAAAAATTTCTATTGAATGGGGGGCATATACCTCTAAGGTATTAGCTGCATTAGGTAAAGATATCGAACCACTATACTATTTAATAGAAAAGTATCAGCCTTCTAAGATAACGATTTTAACCTTGAAATCAATGAGATATAACTTAAATATACTTAAGGAAAGACTTTTTTCGAATAGAATTCCGATACCAGCTTTTGAAATAGTACCAATAGATGATTTAATAAATAATTTAGACAGTTTTGTAGAAAAAATGGAGAGTGTTGCTGAGGATACAGGAATAATTTTCACTACAACGGATTTAAATCCGCTCCCAATGTTTTTAACAATACTCGGTATTAAGTTAAATAAAACAGTAGTATATTCAATAAAACATAATGGACACTATGAGTTTAAAGAAGCCAAATATCCCTAAAGTTTTGTGATTTTTAGCACATTTTAATTCTAAAAGTTAATTTTTTAATCATAAAAAATATATAGAACGAAAAAACACAAAACTTGACTTATTATTTAAACAAGACAATAAAGAGGGAGCTAGAATGAAATTGATAAAACTAGTTCTACTTGCATTAATGATATTAATATTAATGGGTTTAGGTATATTCTTATGTATTTTTAATGCGGCTGCAGAAATCATTGTATATACATTAATAGGATTAGCTATAATGTATCTATTCCTCGGCATATCACTTTTTCTAGTAGGTTCTTAACGTTATTTTAAATGCTTACATAATAAATATTATAAATCTATAGACTTATCTCAAGTTTTCCATACAAGTAATGATAGCTTACTGGGTTTAAGTGCTCTTAATGCTTATCCTTTAGCTTAGGCTGAGTGATGCTTCAGGCGAATATGTATTTTAGTATTGAGGGCTATACTTGCATTTTTAGATACTACTTCCACATTCTAGAAACATTTAGAATGAATATAATAGGGATGGGCTTACAATGAAGAGAGACGCTGATACCTAAATTCAGTAAACTACCAAACGGTAAGATTATATAAAGGTTTTTAAATAATATATTTGATAAATATGAGCAATTTAGTTATATGGAAATTATTGCATCAAATTATTCTGAAAAACTTAGAGATCTTGGGGAAAATGGATTTAATGTATAATGTAGAGGAGATGGAGGAAAATCACCCATTAATACTCTATTTAGAGAGAAGGTTGATAAGATTATTTACACCTATAGGAGGGCTTTCATGCCCAGAGCTAGAGAAAATGATCCTTGAAGCACTTGGCAGAGATAGAAGATCTTTTGAAAGAACGATATTTCTTTTTATAAAGGAATATTTAAATGTTAGTGGAGTGGAAAAGATAGGCTTAGAGAAAGAAGCTGATAAAAGAAAGCCAGAAGAAATAGTTGTATAGTTTCAATTATATTATTTTTCTATAAGGCTATCCTCAATAAAATCTATTATAGAATCAAGTACAGATATAATTACTAGGAAAAAATTGTGAAAGATTATAAGCGATAATATAGATAATATGATTGAATAGGGGAGATGTTCAAAATATTCTGGTGCAATATCTTTCTTCGATATTATATCTATAACATCCTTTATGAAGAAAATTATTTGAAATATAGATAATAATAGTAAATTTGTGTGGAAAAAAATTATAACTATAAGCCATATGATTCCCCATAATAGATAATATTTTAATCTCTTAAGAAACTTTTTATTAAACATATGTCTGTAATATATGGATGTAATGTTAAATATATTTTACTATATAAAATGATCTGCGAACATAAAAATTTTTATTTAAGTATTAAAACATTTTGATAATGAACGTTGCCTAAAATAATTTATTTTTGACATAATTTTAAAATACATTTAATTCTCTTTTTACTTTCACCTATCTCTCTAAAATAGCTTTATATTTACGTTTTATATACATATATATTACCATTATAGGTGGAATCTATTGACTGAAGATAAGATACTCGTAGCTAAGAGGATGAATGAAATATCTAGGATAGACATAGAATATAGAAAAATGTTAGATTGGCGGGTCAGAGAAAATGCCAATACAAATACCTCTTTTTCAAATTTTATATCATTTCTTGTAGATAAGGTTGTCAAGAAGAAAGAGGTATTATCATATTATCTACCCACAAAGTCAGTTGAAATGTATTTTAATGGAGATATACATATACATAAACTTCCTAATAGTATTTGGATCCCGTATTGTGCTGGCTGGTCTTTCCAGAAAATATTGAAAATGGGTTTAAAGACACCTACAATTATATCTAGTCCTGCAAAGCATATTGATACAGCTGTAAGTCATGTGATAAACTTTTTCTTCCTCACAGCTCAGGAGTGGACTGGAGCTACCGCTATGTCTGCATTTGATTTATATGCGGCACCATTTGTATATTATGATAAAGCTGACTATAAATCTGTTAAACAGGCTATGCAGAAGATGTTATATGAATTAAATTATCCCTCTAGAATGGGTTATCAAAGTCCATTTACAAATATAACTTTAATGATCGATACTTCTCCTGAAATACTTGAAGGAGACGCTATTATAGGAGGTAGAAAAGTTGGAAGTTTAGGGGATTTTATTGAAGAGGCTATAACCATTGATAAAGCTTTAATGGATTTATATCTGGAGGGGGATGCTTTTGGACAGCCATTCACATTCCCTATTCCAACATTAATGTTAACTAAAAATTTTGATTGGAATGGTAGAAGATGGGGAGATCTTGTAGATAGAATATTTTATGCATTAGCTAGAAAGGGTGTCGCATATCTTTTAAATGGATATGCCACAAATATTGATGCACTTTATGCTATGTGTTGTAGGCTTACAAT
>CAZKAY010000011.1:13727-33306 GCA_964550975.1 uncultured Thermoproteales archaeon
ATTGATACTAGTAAAATAAATAATCATGTTATTTTGTCTTTGAATGCTGAAGATGATGTGGGAGAATATTTGAGGAAAAATAGACAGGCATATGGTATATGGGCTCTACCGGATGCTACTGGAAGTATTGGCGTTGTAACTATAAATCTTCCTAGGTTAGGTATATTGAGTAAAGGTGATTGGAATTTATTTGAAGAACTTCTTTTAGAAAGACTTAAAATTGCCAGAGAGGTTTTATTGACCTGGAGAAAGAGATATGAGGAAAGTTTATATGATGGCTTAATGCCCTTAACCAAGATATATCTAGGGCATTTTAACAATCATTTCAATACTTTTGGAATTATAGGGTTACCGGAGGCTGCTGCCGCATATATGAATGATCCTAAGTTATGGGTTGACTATGATTATAGTAAGATTAGTGATGCTGTCAAAATCATGAAGAAAATGGTTTCTCTTGTGAGAAAAGTTGCAGAAGAATATGAAGAGATCGATGGATATCTATATAATGTTGAAGAAATTCCTGGGGAATCTACTGGATATAGGCTTGCAAAACTTGATTATAAGAAGTTTAGAGATAAAGTTGAGAGAGGAGATATATTTATTCCAAGGGATGGTGAAGTACCATTCTATAGTAATAGCATTATTCCATATTATGCGAATATACCTATATCTTTAAGGGCTAAATGGGAGGGAGAGGTTCAGAGAGAATTTACTGGAGGTGTAATGATGCATCTATTCCTATACGAGTCGCCGGATCCAAAAGCTTTGAAAAAACTTGTTCAGAGAATAGCTATGAATACAAAGGTAGTCTACTTCAGCATTACTCCCACAATATCTGTATGTAGGAAATGTGGATGGAGTTCTGTAGGAATATATGATAAATGCTTAAAATGTGGATCAAATAATCTAGATTTATGGAGCAGGATAGTTGGATACTATCGACCTGTAAGGAATTGGAATATAGGTAAGAAAGCTGAATTTAAGCTTAGAAAAACTTATGGTGGAAAAGAACTATAGGCTAAATTCTTATTTATTCTGTTCTATGAAAACTAAACCTAATATCCATATTTTTATAGATATTAGTCGGAATAATAAAAATATATATGCCGTACTAGTTGTTATGGAAGAGAAGATAAGAACGTTGGGAAGAAGCTTAAATTGGGTTAAACATCGGAGGAAGCTTGGTAAATATAGAAAGAAAAGCTATGATATAGCTTTTACAAGACGTTTACAAAAAGTTGATAAAAATATTGAGGAAATAAAGATTTTATATAGCATTGATAGTCTAATAGAATATTTATTTAGTCTTGAAAAAAGGTTTAATATAGTTAAAATATATATGGATGACTATGTTTTACATAAATTGTCTCCGAATATTATGGAAAAATTACCTATAATACCTGAATCGAAAATAATGTGTAGGAAAGGATATATTAGGAGAATAATGTTGTTGGTTGACGGGATAGCTGGAATAAGTAGAAAGAGAAAAATGCACCCCGGGGTTGCCCTCTAATCATCGCATAGCTCAGAGGGCAACTTCATAATAATTATTAGTTTATAACTATATATATTTTATGTATCAATTTATGGTGATTACTTTGGTTAAGATAGACGAGGTCTATGAAAATATATTGATTGCAGATAAGGTTTTAAAGGACATTGTTTATCATACTCCTCTAGATCATTCGCATACATTGTCTAGAATTACTGATGGAAAAGTTTTTCTTAAACTTGAAAATCTTCAGAGAACTAGTTCATTTAAGATTAGAGGAGCATACTATACTATTAATAAACTTTTAAGATCTAGAGAAATAAATCTATGTGTAGCTGCTTCATCCGGAAATCATGCTCAGGGAGTTGCTTTAGCATCTACCTTACATAAATTGAAATCAATTATAGTGATGCCAGAATATACTCCAATTACAAAGATAATGGCTACAAGAGGATATGGTGGTAAAGTTGTATTATATGGTAAAAGTTATGATGAGGCTTATGCAAAGGCTGTAGAAATATGCGAAAAAGAAAGAGGAGTATTTATACATCCTTTTAACGACTATAATATCATTGCTGGTCAGGGTACTATTGGACTAGAAATATTTAGAGATTTAAGTATGGTCGATGTTGTGATTGTACCTATAGGTGGCGGTGGACTTATAGCTGGTATAGCTACAGCATTGAAAAGACTGCGGCCCTCAGTAAAAATAATTGGTGTTCAACCTAAGGGTTCGCCAGCAATGTATAAATCATTTAAAAACAAGCGCTTAATGAAATCTATTTCTCTAAATACTATTGCTGATGGTGTTGCTGTAAAATCTCCTGGAGAAAAGCCCTTTGAAATAATTTTAAAGCTAGTAGATGATATCTTTTTAGTAGAGGAGGATGATATAGTTAGAGCTTTATTTTTATTGCTTGAGAGAAGTAAATGTGTTGCAGAACCAGCTGGGGCACTTAGTGTCGCACTACTATTAAGTGGACAAATAGATGTAAAGAATAAAAGAGTAGTTGCATTAATTAGTGGAGGAAATATTGATCCAGACCTATTGGTAAGAGTAGTTAATAGGGCTCTTATATTAGAGGGTAGGAGGGTTAAGATAAAAGGTATAGTACCTGATAGACCTGGTATATTGAGAGAAGTTTTAGATACATTTACATCCGTCAAAGCAAATATAATTACTATAGATCATGATAGAAGTAGCATATATTTGAAACCAAATGAAACCGAAGTAACAATTACATTAGAGTTACCGGAGCCAGAAAAACTAGATATAATTTTGAAGAATTTAAAGAAAAAGGGATTTTATTTTCAAAAATATAGTTGAAATAAATCTTTTTCTATATTTTTATAATTTTTATTTTATTGATGATTTCTTTCAGACTTATACCTCTATCCTTAGCAACATATACTAAATGTTTTACCTTAAATGGATCTATACCAAACATTTTTGATGCAACTATATCTATAGCTAAAATATCTTTTGAGATAAGAATTTTATCATTTACCTCAACTATATTTAGGTTTGGCTTAACTATTTTAGCTATATCTGAGATGACTTTATCCATACCCCTAGGATGATATCTGAAATACTTACCTTTCACAGCAACTATTCCAAATAAATTCTTTAATGCAGCAGTAATTTTTGTAGATGGATGGCTCCCTATTTTAGCTATATTTATAAAGTAATCTATGTTAAATAAAATCGTAGGTATAGGTATCTTTTTTACAGCCCTGGGATTAGGTATACTTATATCTATTTTTCCATATGAAAGCAAATTTTTCAATAAAACTTTTCCACCAAAATCTTTTGCCAAATCATATAGTTTAAGTTCATAGAAACGGGTCTCCACTCTATGTAAAGTACTGTCCGTGTCTCCAATCAATATTTGATTAGCATGATCCACTAAATATTGTAACAAGGTTTTAAGCATATTCGTATCTGGCGGATAAAAGCCACAAATATTAGGTTTTAATAAAACTTTATCATAGCTATTAATCTCTAAAAGATTAAATACTCTACTAAACTGATTTCTATCTACAATGTATATCGAATACATATTTAATATTAGCTATAAAACTTATTAAAATTTATATTTTCATATATAGTCTTTATGATATTATCCAAGACTATAGACTTAATTTTTCAATCAAAATTTTTATATAAATCCATTATATAAAGAAAAAGTTAGGTAGAAAAACTTAGGTAGATTTAAATGCTTGCAGTGCATATAGTCGACTTAAAAAAATATTTTGGGGATTTCCCAGCATTAAGAGGTGTATCATTCGATGTTGAAGAGGGAAGTATATTTGGATTAATAGGCCCAAACGGCGCTGGAAAAACTACCACATTTAGGATAATCGTTGGACTACTTTTACCGAGTAGCGGTACTGTAGAAGTCTTCGGAAAAAATGTTATAGAACAGCTTAGAGAAATTAGAAGGATGATTTCATATCTTCCAGAGGACGCCGGATCTTATAGAAATATCACCGGATACGAATTTCTAAAAATGGTTTCACAAATATATTTTAACAAAACTAGTGAGGCAGATGATGCTCTAGAACTTGGAATAAAATTAGCGGATCTCGGTGAAAGGATATATGACAAAATGAAAACTTATAGTAAGGGTATGAAGAGACGGATTCAGGTTGCACGTGCACTTATGGTTAGACCGAAGTTAGCAATACTGGATGAACCTACAGCAGGATTAGATGTAGTTTATTCAAAAAATATTAGAGATACTATAAGGGTTTTTTCTAAAGAGTATGGTGTAACAGTATTGATGTCCAGCCATAACATGCTTGAAGTAGAAGGTATATGTGAGAAAATTGCAGTCATAGATAAAGGCAAAATATTGGTTGAAGGATATGTCGATGAAATATTGGAGAAATATAGTTCAAGGAATCTTGAAGAAGTATTTATTAAGCTTACAGGTGGACAACTATGATTAGAATATTGGTAATAAAGGAGCTTAAAGATTTAATTAGAGATCCTAGGATTTGGATTCCATTTATAATTTCAGCTATAATTATGCCTGCCATCGGTTTCGCTATGACTATTCCTATGAAATCTAGTCAAGAAGCATTGGCTAAGCCTATAAATATAGCTATAATAAATATGGATGTGGGAAATGAGGCAAAGGAGTTAATAGAATATATTAAAGAAAATCCTGATAGACTTAAATTAAATTTAAATGTTATTAATGAAAATATCTTCACACATAGTTCTTTTGACGAAAAATTCTATAGAGAGATAATTGAATATCTTAATAATAATGAGATAGATGTTGAAATTATAATTATTTTTCCCCAAAATTTTTCAGAGAATTTCATGCGTAGAGAAAAACTTTCTATCATTACAATAAACGTTGTAAAAGATATATCTATATTTGGTGGATTTAGAGGATTAAGAGTAGAAAATATTATTAAAAACTATATTAGAGAAAGATATTTAGAGAATACAAATATAAGTTTGGATATAATCTTAGACCCTTATAAGAGTTTCACATTAAGCTATCTTCATGGTAAAAAAAGAATATATTATGGAGATCCTTCTATGCTTATGTCTTCGCTGGGATTTGCATCCCTCTTTCTACCATTAATATTAATGATGATATCTGTTTCGGTTATGCAGATGTCTGCGACATCAATGGCGGTAGAAAATGAGGAGAAAACATTGGAAACATTGCTAACGTTTCCGATACCTAGAACTCATATATTATTTGCAAAGCTATCGGGTTCATTCATAGTTTCAGCCATAGGATCAATATTTAATATAATTGGCTTCATCATATATATGGGTACATTTACAGCCTTTATGAATACAGGTCTCTTCAATATAGATACATTTGTTATATCTATACAAGACTATATTTATATCACGATAAGTATTATGGCAACAATATTATTTACAGCGACGCTTGGAATAGTTATAGGTGCATTAAGCAACGATGTAAGGATTGCAAGCACAATTACAGGACCTATGTCAATGGTGGTAATGATTCCCGGATTCTTCATATCTTATTCAAATATAGGTAACATTGATATATTTACCAAGATAATCTTATATTGTATACCATTAACCCAACCAATGATTATGATTAAGCAAGCACTTTTTAGCAATCTACCTATAGAGACCCCAATATATCTAGTACTATCTCTAATATTTTCAATAATATTGATAGTTATTACTGCAAACTTCTTTTCTCTAGAGAAATTATCAAGAATTCAGAGAAAGATTATGAGACGTAAATATAGAAAATAAGCTTTAAATATCATTGATAATTCAAAATTACTTGGTGAAACTATGTCTGAAATCATTTTCTCTGATAGGGCTCCAAAACCTATAGGACCTTATTCTCAAGCAGTTAAATGTGGCAGATTCGTATTTGGTTCAGGACAAATAGCAATAGACCCAGATAGCGGTGAAATTGTTGGAAAAAATATTGAAGAACAAACCGAAAGAATTATGATAAACATTAAAGGTATTCTTGAATCGGTAGGATATAGTCTTGAGGATATTGTTAAAACAACAGTATTTCTAAAAAATATTAAAGATTATAGTAGATTTAATAGGATATACAGTAAATTTTTCTCTAAAAAATTTCCAGCGAGAACAACGGTAGGTGTAGCAAGTCTACCCAAAAATGTTTTAATTGAAATAGATTTTATCGCATATAGATAACTGTAAAAAATGTTACTACTATTGCTATAATTCCACCCATAAATAATTGGAGGAATGTATGTGCTTTTAATCTATATCTGGCCCATCCAACCAATATCGACAGTAAATATAATGGTATATATTTTTCTCCAAGAGTTAATATAATGAATGTATTTGGACCACATATACCTGCCATATGTACACTTATCTTCCATTTAAAGGATATTAAGAATATTGTAAACGTTACTGTAAAATAGGATAAATGATATAGTGCTAACATAGACTTATTTAGTAGGGAAAATAATATATATCCTGTTAAATATCCTATTAATGCTGGAATAAAATATTTTGGCCTTTCTTTTCGCTGCGATACAAACATATCTATTCTACCGCGAATACTCTGGATGACTATAAATATTATTGGCATTATTCCAAGGAAAATTATTGATAATACTATTGAAAATATATCTTTTAGATCTACAAATATTGGTAATAGATAAATTGAATAAAATGATGCATTAAATATATATGATATAGCAATAGCAATAGTATTAGATCTCAATTTTTCACCGTGATCATATGGACTATAACTTTCAGCCAGAACTTATTAAAAAATTTATCCATGAATATAAAGTAAAAAGGGTTTTAATACAGCTTGCAGATGGGTTAAAACAATATCACCAATATTTTTCAAAACTGTTAAGAGAATACGATGTAAAGCCATATTTTTCTGGAAGCCATACATGGGGTGGATGCGATGTAGCTATAGATGAAGCTAGAAAGATAGGTGTGAACACAATAATACATGTAGGACATCATGGACCGGTTAGAGTAAATATTCCTCCAAATATGCATGTACTTTTTATTCCAGCATATTCAAATATAGATATAAAGCCATGCGTCTTAAATGTTATTGATAAAATAAGGGGATATAGAAATATAGGATTGTTTTCATCTATTCAACATATTCATCAATTTAATGTAATTAAAGGATTGTTGGAGGAAAATGGATTTAAAGTATATTCTTCTCAGAGTAATGATAGAGAAATGATGTATGGACAGATTATCGGATGTAACCTATCTGCAGCCATAAAAGTTAGGGATAAAGTAGATCTCTATATGTCTATAGCTGGAGGATATTTTCATGGAATTGGATTAGCTCTGGCAACTGGAAAAAGAGTTTTGAATATAGATCCATATACTTGTAAGTCATTTTTCTTAGATAAATTTCTTAAGAAAATTGTTGCTCAGAGACTTTTCTATATAAGTAAGGCTATTGAAGCTAAAAGTTTTGGAATAATAGTTTCATTAAAGCAGGGACAGTTTAGAATAAATATTGCCGAAAAAATTAAGAGAAAATTGTTGGAGATTAATAGAAATGCGGAGATAATTGTTTTTGATGAAATTAATCCTGAATTACTATTAAATTTCGATAAATTTGATGTATATATTAATACTGCATGTCCAAGGATAGCGATAGATGATGTAGAGAGATTTATGAAACCAGTTTTAAATATAGGTGAAGTAAAATACATATTTAGGGGAAGTGTAGAAGACTATAGTACCATTGATACTATTAGCTATTAGTCTTTTTCTCAGCCATCATATTTAAGTATCTAAGATACTCTCCACTTTCAATTTTCTCGGCAATCTTTTTAAATATATCATATATATCCTTCATGTAATTTATATCCCCCATATTTAGATCGTTATTCATTCTATCTCTATATTTTTCTCTAATCTTTAAGCCTGCATCTAAAGCTATTACTGACAAAATTCTATGACTATGGGATGCAAGTTCATTATAGAAAATGTTTCCGAGATTGATGAAGTCATTTGAAATTTCCTCTAAAAGCTCTATATTTGGAGAATTCATATATTTTTCAATTTTAATAAGTATTGGGTTTAATACTAATAGAAATCTTTTAAGCACATCATCTATATCGTACATGTCATTTCACAGATATATTTACTCTATTAAATATAAATAATTTGTCACTGACACCATAACTATAACTCTATGACTATATGTTTATTGAAAATGATAGGAAGATATTTATTCTTATTTTATCATTTATTTCTGCGGTAAAACTATATGATTGTAGAAATAGTTTTATAAAATACAATGGTCTTCTATTAATGATATGTATGAAAGATATCTTATAATATTGCTAATATCTATATCACTATTATCTCCATCCACTAGTTCGGTTCACCTTATATCTATTAGATTACTTGATGAAAACAGCCTACCAATATCATTTTGGCCAGTAAAAGTAATTTACCCTACTGGTGAAAAAATATTTGTAACCGACAAATATGGAAAGATAAATATATATGCATTTAGTGGAGAAAAGATCTATTTAAAACCCTTGGAGTCAACACCATTTTCACTGATATGTAGGGATGATACGCCCATACTTATCAATTCATCTAAAATGGAGTTAAAAATTCTGGTAAAACCTCAACTCAGAATATATATTGTTTCTAGGAAAACTGTTTCAAAAATACTGGTATATGATTCTAGACACATTTTACTTAGCCAAGAGTTATATAAAGTTACTTCACAAAATCTTTCCAAAAATATTCTAGAGAAATTATATAAAATATGTTTTGATAGAAACATTATTGGGAAAAGAATTTTCCTAAAAATATTTTTAGGCGAAAAAATATATGAATATAGCCTTATAGTTAATGAAACCATAGGCTTCATAAACATATTGGAAGATGCGAATCTTAAAAAAATCCATGTATCTGGTATTGGAGAAATATATGTATCTACACCAAATTTTAAGAGAATATTTAAAGCCGATTCTCAGGGATATGTATATATTCCACTATTAAATGAAACAAAGACTCTTATAGCGTTTACAGATTTAGAAGACACACCTCTAATAGACGGATTCTCAAATATATTTTATATAGAAAATATTACTGAAATAAATTGTATCAGCACCGGTTTCTTAGTTATAAATTCTTCACGTATTTTTGGAGGAATAAGATTTTACTTAAAGAATCAAGGATTAGTAAACTATTTATATAAATTAAGTTATATCACTGAACTCTATACTATAAATTATTATGCTATACCTGTAGGAGAATATATTATAGAATATTTTTATAGATATACTTTTAGGACAAAAGTCGATGTAAAGGAAGGCCATATATCATATATTTCACTATTTCCATACAGTTATAGATATTTCCATAGAGTAGATGAAACAATATATAGATTAATGCAAAGAGTATCAAGCTTATTAAAAATGCTTGAAAGAGAAGGTCTTTCAAACAATGATATGGTTGATAGATATATTTCTGGAGAAGAGTTCTATAGAATTAGTGAAAAATGTAGGATTGAAAATGATAGTAGTGGATACCAGTTATTTAAAAAGATATCGGTCAACCTTCTCCAAACCCTAGCATTTAATCTAGAACAACTAATATTTTATTCAAAAATTTCTTCGATAATATTGATCATAGTCTTAGAAATCTCATCAATATTTCTATCAGAAATATTCTTAGCAAAATATGATAGGAAATATAGAATATTTTTCTCAACAATTATTTATTTCATCTCACTACTATTAGTTTACCTATATAACCCAGGGTTTAAAACTCTATTCACAGGCATATCATTTCTATATCTTATACCAATACTTACATTTATACATATCTTTATATGTAAAGAGGTATCTCAAATCGAGAACATTAGGCTTGCATCAGCAAATATTAGTAAACATTTTAAAACATCATTGCTGGCAATACTATTGATATCTACAATTAATTTCTCTCTAATTATTTTCATGCACATTAATCTAAGTATTTCTGGGACAAGGTCTATTACACATACCTCTACAAATAGTAAGGGATATGCTTTAGTAGTATATGAACCTGATAAAATAGTGTTAAATGGATTGAAAAAATACTATAATATTACCATCTATGAAAGATTTTTAACAAACTATAGGAAACATAGATATGTGGCTAAAATAGCCAGAGAGAAAATATTAGATGAAAATCTAGATGAATTTTATATTGACTATATTTATAGTGATAAAAATGATAGGAAGGTCTTATTAAAAGGTGTTTTAGGAGTTGATCCAGGTTTAGAATTAGTTAATTTAAGTGAAATAATTATTAAGGGACGATTTTTAAGTGGTGATGGAGATGAATGCATTATAAGCGATAGATATGCTGAAGTATTGAACATAGATATCGGAGATAAAATACGTGTTTTAAATATATCTTTGAAAGTTGTCGGTATATTTGATTCACGAAAATATGCAAATATAAGAGATTTAGATTGGAGTTATCTTAGACCTGAAAACTATTATCCATCCGAAAATGGAGTTATTCTTAAACCAGCGAGTCCTGAAGGAATATTAATTATACCGAATACTTTAGCTAAAAAGTTCAAGTATAGTGGTATAGTTAAAACAATAATTATATGTAATTCTCCTCAAGAGGCTAAAAGAATTGGAGAGTTAGTGACACTGGCTACAAATAAACCAGTCATATTGTCAATAAATGGTATATCTCATGTCTATTCTATATCAATGCGATATGAATTTATCGGTATTGAGACAATCATAATATGTGTTATAGCTATACTTTTATATGGAAACTTCATGTTAAACATATATAGTGTTAGAAGGAGAGAGTTTTTAATATATGCTTCTATAGGATTTAATCCCAGAGATATGATGTTTACAGTATTATCTGAATCCCTTATAATCAGTTCTACAGGAGGGTTGTTGGGCTATCTAAATGGTATATGCTTGCTAACATATCTAAAGAAAACAGGATACCAAATATATCTATACCCTCCATGGGGTGTTGGAAGCATGATTTTAACCCTGCTTATGGGATTATTGGCATCATATTATCCTGCCTTAAAATCATCATTATCAATTGTACCAAGCTTTATTAGAAGATGGCATATGAAATCTAAAAAGGGTTTCTATGAAGAATATCTTCCCGTGAAAATATCTTATTGGAATATTGAAGAACTTGTAAGGGAAATAGATAGGAGTATTAGAGAGTTGGCACCACAATATGGTTTAAATAGGATTAGGGAGAGAGTAATAAGAAGAGATCGAGTAAGCGGGGATATCAAAGAGGTCTCATATATCATAGATTATGAAGGATTTGGTAGAGGAGGGTCTCTCTACATAGATATAGCTTTCAACAGATTGGAGCAAGATGGAATTACAAGACTTTATAGGATTAAACTTACAGCTGAGACAAAACTAATATGGTATCAAAATAAATATACATTGTACCTATTTGTAGATACTATTAGAAAAACTGTATTAAAATTTAAGACATCATCTAGATAAATTTATTTTATCCTAACTAAAATATTATATCGATGAGCATGAAGAAACATACTATATGCTGGGAGGTATTTATAATATTTCTAACAATCTTTTCGATAGATGTTTATTCCTTACCATTCACCTATACTTTAAATATAGATAATGCGGCTAGAATGAATATTTTATGTCCAAATGAATTGAAGAAAAATATTGAGTATAAAGTTATTTTCGAATTAATAGTCCTAAAAAATATAACTGTAAATGTATGGAGGATAGACATATACGCTAAAAAATACCCATATCTATGGCTGATAGAAAGCTATACATTTGTTTCAGAGAAATTTTTGGAGAGAGGAGAATATTTAAAGAAAACAATTTCTATAGAGATTCCATCAAACATATATGTTTATTCGGATGCCTATATTGAAGTCTATTTTAAATATAATGGTTCTAGACAGATTGATAGTGAAATATTTGTCGCAAAAATTGTAGATAAGACTCGAGAAGACTTGCTGGATGAGATAGAGATAATGGAAAATGAAATTGAAAACTTATCGAATAGAATTGAGGAATTGTATGATGAGTTGAATAATGTTAGGATGAGCTATGATTATCTAAACATAAATTATTCAAAGCTATATGGAGAATATATTCAGCTCTACAATTTATACAACAGGCTACTATCAAACTATAGTCTAGCCATAGGTGAACTAAATGTTTTTAAAAACCTATATAGTACTCTTGAAAAACAGTATTCGTCTCTAAACAACAGTTACAGGGAAATGTTAATAAAATATAATTTAACTAGAAATCTCTTAACAGAGTATAGGGTTAAATATGGTGAAATAGTGAAACTGTATAACAATACATTAAGAGAATATGTTGATTTAACTAGAGAATATGATAGGTTAAAAACATACTTCATCTACAGTATATTATTAAATATAGCATTAATAGTTGTCTTAATAATACTACTTTCCCCCAAAATACGTCTAATAAGTAAAAAGCATTAACTAAAATATCGATTTACAATAAAGTTTAAAATCATATAATAGTATCCTATATTTAGTGGTTTTATGCCTAGGGTTAATAATATTTTGATTTCTTATTGTGGCATTATTTGTGAGTATTGTCCGGCATTCAGGTTTAAACGATGTAATGGTTGCGATGAACATGTCAACGAATGCGAATTTATCAAATGTCTGAAGAAAAGGGGATTTAACAATTGTCTTTTATGCGATAGATTTCCATGTAAGCTACATGAAGAGGGATTTCCATGGCAAAATATTAGATGGAAAATTTATAGCAACATTTTCCTAAAAATTATGAAAACTGTAAGATAATTTTTCTAAATATATTTAATATATTGAAATATTTCAATTATCTGGATTTTCCATAAAGATTTGATGTAATGATCAATGTAAAGCCTATCAATATTATTGCTATACCTAAATAAATAATATCATAGTCATATCCTGAATAAAATGCTCTTATTTTAACTCTAATCGGTATATCACCTAAATTTTTAATTATAACTGCATAGAGCCCTCTTTTAGGTGGCTTAAATGTATAATCAAGGCCATCGATTTCTTTAAATTCAACAATAGGTTTCAATTCGGATCCTTCAATAATACTATCTAATCCTCTTTTATCGATAATTCTTACAGTTATTTTAGCTAAAGATGGTGTATATTCAATTAAGTATCTTGTAACCCTTGTCCCCAAATAATTTATTACAACTCTTTCCTTCTTCGGAAGAATATCGAAAACCCCTAGAGAATCGTATCTTGAGGACATATTTTCAAGTATAATGGTAACTATAGTTGATAATCCAATAAATATAAGTATCGATCCAATTCTCCTCAACCTCTTCTGCATACCTCATACACCCTTACAAAATAAAGATAGGATGCGAATAATAATAAAAGGGATAGAACTAACATGTTTATAAAAGAATAAAATAGTAGAGTAGAATTATACTGAGAAGGAAAGACGCGCCCTAACACATGGAAAACATATATTCTCAAATTCTCCGGGGGGACAAATATTTTTATAGATGATGGTAATACAAATGATATTTTCTCCAAACCATATAATATTAGTAGCGTCGATAGAAAAGAAGCCATAGTATTTTGAAGCAATAATGAAACTGCCACAGATATTGAAAAAACATAGAGAGACTCTATAAACAGTATAAATAATGCTATTATAAACTTATGCCATGAAAGATAGAGTATGACATCCTGTCCCATTAGAAGAAGGAAGAAAAGACTTACACCTAGATATATTGTATATGGTATGAAGAATAGACATAAGCACTTTATAAAAAATATGTCTCTTCTCTTTAAAGGGTAAGATAAAAGGAGACGTATATTTCCACTCGCAATCTCTCCTGCAAAACTTATCGATGCCAGTATTGAATAGACAGCTATGATTAAATCATACTTGCTTACAAAACATAACCCCAGTCTAAAGATAAATTCAACTGCAAATATATTATATATAAGTACTCCTATACTTTTAATATCTACATTTAATACAGAACTAATATTTAGTAAACCAGAAACAATTGAATATACTGCAGATACAAATATAAATTCGAGTATAGGGAATCTTAGATTTCTCATAAACTCCCATCTAATTAGAGAGAAAAGTTTGTTTAGTTTAGACCTATTCATCCAATCACCTTTCTATAAACTTGTTCTAATGCACCATATCTTGGAAGAACAGATATAACCTCAATATTATTATCTAATATGATTCGAAACAATATTTTCTGAAATTCTCTCCAATTCCTAGTCTCAACAAAAATTTTTGTATCATAAAACTCTATTTTCTCCACAATCGATTCATCTCTAAGTCTATCATATAATTTTTTAGGATTTTTCACTTCGATTAAATATTGGGTAACATATTTTTTGGTCAAATCGATTAGACTTCCTCTCTCCCTAATTATGCCGTCACATATTATAGAAACTCTTTGACAAACTCTTTCCAATTCACTTAGTATATGTGTAGATATTAGGAAACTTATACCCTCATCTCTATAAAGCCTTGCAATAAGTTCAAGAAACTCTATTCTAGATGTTGGGTCAAGATTTGCTGTAGGCTCATCTAAGATAACGAATTCAGGGTCTCCGATTAACGCTTGAGCCAATCCTAAACGTTGAACCATTCCTGCAGAATATGTACCAATCTTCCTATCCACAAATTTTTCTAAATCTATAATCCTAATAATTTTATTAACCTTTTTAATTACATCATATTTTCCATATCCATAGAAGGACCCTACAATCTCAAGATACTCTCTTCCAGTAAAATTTTTAGGAAATTGAGGCTTCTCATGCAATACTCCAATCCTCTCTCTTATCTCAGCTCCATCTCTCCAAGGATCCATTCCAAAAACACTAATATATCCCTCATCAGGTCTAATTAAACCAAGAATAATGTTTATAAAAGTTGTTTTACCAGCACCGTTAGGACCTATAAGACCTTCAATCCCCCTATTAATAGTCAAACTGATTCCATTAAGAGCAGTAATTTTACCAAACCTTTTCACAATATTTTTAGCCTCAATAATAACCATATTTTCACTTAAATAATATTTAATATTAAAAAGCAGTAAATTTTATATAACATTTCATATATATATGTATAAGGTTCTGTTTTATAGAAGAAATAAGAGCCTACGTGGAAGGGCTTAGAGTATGAAATTGAGATTTACAAAATTTATATTTTTTATCTTCTTATTTACATCTATATTTATTCAACAATTTCATTCTAAACCTGTTTGGCTTAGAAAGAATGTCTATGTTGAGTATATTATTCCACGAGGCAAGAAAAATGATGGTTCTGTAGTATATAGACTTAGTGTTAAGACAATATATGTGGGTAAGGGACCTGTTAGAATTGTAAATGGAACTTTTATTGGAAATGTTTCAGAAACGCCTAAACCGGGATATGAACCCGCGAGTGTTCTTATGTTACGAGGTGTTGATCTTATTAATGCTACATATTCCTGGAAAATCATCGATCTAAATAGTACTTTAGCAAAAGTTTTGGTTAATTTTACCGCTTTAGTTAGAAATATGACTACAAAGATAGTTAAACCCCTTGTTAAAAGTGTCGTAGTTTATATTAATGTTGATACGAGGGATGTTTATACGCTTGAAGGCAGATATTTGGGGAAAATATCTTATTGGTTTCCCGATATAGAGGAAAGTGGTTCAAGAGTTATTGTCTATAAGGATCCTTCTATAGAGATTAATGGTACCGTTTATGAAACTCTTTTTAATGTTTCTACACCTATAGGAGCATTTAGTTGCTGGTCTATTATATCTGATGAACATCCACTATACTTTTTCAGAGAGGCGACTTTTTATGTAGATAAAGTTTCTGGTATACCTGTGGCTTTCGGAGTTGGAAGATATTATGATGTTATTTTAAACTATATGAATATTTCTCTTATAATTTTTCCACGCAGTAAGGATAGGAGGTTTCCTATGATTTTGAATAGAATAGAGGGTATGGATCTTAGTGGAGGTGGGGGTGGATTAGACCTAGCTACCGTTGTCCTGTTGATAGGGGGTAGTGCGATATTTTTGGGGATATTGGTTATAGTTTTGATTAAGGTATTTAAGGTAGAGAAGTATTTTAGGAGATAGGTATTTCGTTTAGAAGACTGAGGATATCATTGAATGATATTCCTATTAGATTAATCTTATATTTATATTTGTTGATTATTTTTTCTGCCTCATCTATACTTTTTCCTATAATTTTTTTCTCCATTTCCTCCAATTTTTCATTTGGAAATGCGAAGAAATCTCCGCTTAAAATAAATTTAACTATTTTTCCATCGATTATTTCAAGGTCTATTTTAATGGATTTTCCTCCAGAAATCTTTTTATATTTTGTATAGTGCATTTCTATCTCCTATAAATCCATTCTTTACTCATATATTTTGATAAAAGCTTTTTAGCTAACTCCTCCTCCTCTTTTGATAGATTATCTCTATAGAGATTTATTTTTAATGCTTTTTCAAAGCCTTTTACCATGGTTTCAATTACATTTTCTTTAGAAACTTTGTATCCAAGTTCTCTCGAAATAGTTGTTACTCGTTCATATATGGTTTTTACACCATGGGCAATTAATTTCTCTTTACTAACTATAAGGGATCTGGCTAGAATATCTAGGTTAGTATTATACATTAATGTTCCATGCTGTAGCAGTGTTTTTCTCTTCCTTGTCTGAGCGCTTCCAGAAACCTTCCTACCATTGACAATTATATCGTTTATAGGTTTAAATTCGGCATTTAATCCAAATATCTTTATAGCTTCAATTAATCCACTACAAATTTTTTTAAAGCTTTCAACAATATCTATTGGGAAAAACTTTATATCTGCAATTATACTATAGGTTATTTCACCATTAGCATCATGATAAACTGCTCCCCCACCAGTAATTCTTCTGGTAAATCCAATATTATTTTTCTTTAGAAAATCTATGTTTATTGATTCAAATATTTTTTGAAAATATCCAAATGTAACTCCGCTTGGATTAAATACATAGAGTCTCAAAGTATTTTCAATTTTATCCTCCTCTCTCAATAAGAGTATTGCTTCATCTAAAGCCATATTCCAATAAACATTTCCTTCACCTATAATTAGACGCCAATCCATATATCATCACTATGGATCTATATTTTATCCTTACAGAATTTTAATAAAGTTTTCATACCTTTTTCTAGAAAAATGATATATTTGTTTAAATTACCATATATTTCACTGAAATCTATGCTGGCATATAAATATACAAGTAGAGGCCTATTTTCATCTAAAGATAGATGGGAGAAATTCTTCAAACTACTCAAACACTCATCAAATCTTTCAATTCTTTTAATCGTACTTTCCCTCATATTTCTCAACCAATTTCCTATATAGAGGGCTAATAAATATTCTGAAATCCTGATACATTCCAATCGTCTTAACTAAATCATCTATAAATCTTTCTCTATCACTACAGAACAATATTTTTCCAGTAGTATATATTTCATATTTTAATCCAAGTGGAGCTGTATTCAAAATTATTATATCAACTTCTCTCCCCAAAGATCTTCCTAGGATTGAGGATATTTTAACAGATATTCTTAAATTTTCTCCAAATTTTTAGGATCTTCTTTAAGCATAACAGCTATATCTATATCGCTGCTTCTCAACATATATCCATCTATACTGGATCCAAATAGTAATGCATATATTATACCATATTTATCGGAAATTCTCCTTATCTCCTCAGCTATTTTTCCATACATTTTTATCAAATATTTTACATATCCTATCTATTTATTTCTTTCATACATCTCCTTATATCTGATAATGGAAAATCTATTAGCTTTCTAATCTCTCTAGGAGTTCTATATCCCATTTCTAAAGCCTTTTTAACAAAATATTTTAATGCAGTTTTTCTAAGCATAGACTTCTCTCTCTTTGAAACATATATATTGTATTCTTTCTCTAAGATTTCTATTGAATTGAGAACCTGTAATGCATATTTCTCATATATAGATCTATCTTGTTCAAAAAATATTTCCAGTATCTTTCTCCATGAAACATTATATTTTGAAATAATTAAGGCTATATCTTCTATATCCCTCTCTCTACCAGCAATACATTTCAATAATACTACATCTTCTAGACTCATAAACCTTATTTTAAATAGATTAAATGTAAGTGATTCTACAGCCCTATTCTTCATGCCTTCGGTTAATCTAATTTCCCTGCAAATATATTTTGTAAATACATCTATTCTTAACGAATTTTTTATAAAAATATTGCTTGGCATAACCTTTTTATCTAAAATACTCCAGAAATCACTTTTCAATACAGTGTATCCAGATTTTAGAAATGCTTTTTCTAAAGCATTATACTCATCTATAGATTCAACTATTAAATCTATATCTTTTGTAGCAATCTTTATATTTTTCATAACTAGATTGAATCCACCAAAAATATATGCATCCACATTTCTCTCTAATTTCTCCGCCATCTCTCTAAAATATTTTTCAAGCACATTGTATGTCATACTCTCCTTAACCTTTACTCCATATATTTCTGCTAGACTTTTAAATTCATGCCATGGTAGAAATAGTTCTGGGTTCCTTATAGGTAGTCCAGCAACATAGCTCTCCATATTTAGAACAACTTTTTCTGCAGGAGTATTTAAAGCCATTCTCCTCAACTTTACTAAATCTATCTTCACTCTATTTTTAAGATAAAATAATGCGCATAATGTTCTCTCAAACCTAGTTTTCGATGAAAGTATTGCATGAAACAATACATGTTCTATAGTTATATTCATTGATGGAAAAATATAGTAGCTATATGTTTGGCTTATATTTAACCCATATTTTGGGAATAGTGAAAAACCTGTCAGCGATCCAACAGCCTTTATGTTTACTGGAACCTTTTTTAAAATAAAGTTTTCTCCTCTAAAAACTATTATTGCTTCAGGTTCAATATATTTCAAATATTTCTTTATATTAAGGATTGAGATAAATTTAGTTAGCTCATCATCCTCTATGACCACATATTTTCCATCATAATATTTAACCACACCAATATTCTTCAGCTTAGAGATGTAGGAGTATAGTGTAGCTTCAGAAATATTCATAGAGCTATATAGCTCCCGAAAACTTTTTGGTTTAATTAATCTATATAAAATATCTATAGCCCTACCCTTCAATAATATTTCTATATTATATTTTTCCGCAATATTTTTAAAAATAAACCCTATATCTGAGTCAGATATTCTGACCACATCATTTTTCTCAACTAAACCTAACTCAATCAATGGTTTAATCAACCTATATACTTGAGACCTACTTAGCCCAACCAAATTAGCAAGTCTATCTATACTTAAACTATTCTTTAATAAAAATTTTAGGATCTTTATCTGCGAACTATTCATACTCTAAAAAAATACAACAAACTTATATATCTTTCGCAAAAAATTAGAGTAAAATCTTCATAAATTATATGGAATTCATTAAATTCTGTAGTGTAACTACTAAACTATACTTGACTGTATTATAGTTCATAATGATGACAT
>CAZKAY010000012.1:0-4082 GCA_964550975.1 uncultured Thermoproteales archaeon
CTTGCAGTAGGATTCGGAACAACCGATAGTGAAGGAAAAGTAACAATACCAACAGTACCAGGCTTACCGGACACAACATCTGTAAAAACAGACTGGAATATAACAATATTAATTAAATCTGTAGACAGATGGGGAGACCAATGGTTCCTATTCCACCACAGTGAGGGAAGCTTCGTAGCTGGAACAAACTGGGTAGACGAATTTGATGGAGCAGTAGTTTATGGAGAATACTTTGTAAACCTAAGGTTTATAGCACACACAGACATAGATGAAGACGGTAACGATACACCATTAACTGTAGATGAAGATACAGAGTCAGTTGAACCCGGTATAAATGACTGGTTTGATGAAGTACCAGTATTCATAGATAATAATGGAAATCCTATGGGTAGTGTAAAGGTAGAGGTATGGATAGATCCAGCTGGAGCAGGATTCACAAAAGTATGGTCAAGCGGAATAGATGAAAAAGGATATACTGGATACTTTAACGTATCAACAGTAAAAGTAGACTTCAACTATAGACCAACAATAGATCCAATGATATTAATAACAGATGTATGGAATACAACACTAATAAAATATGAATACTGGATACCAACAGACACAAACTATGAAGTATTAGTAGGAAATGAAACAATAGAGTTCGATATAAGATATGTTTATCCAAACAATATGCCAAATGCACATGAATGGCTATGGCTAACAAGCGAACAATCACCCGACTTTCCATTATGTCTACCAGCAAGCCCATGGGGAATATTTACATCATACTCAGTAAATGTAACCCACGTCTTTGCAGATACACTACATTCAAATCTAGGGCCAGCATTCGAATACATGAAAATGTATGTATTTGAAGAATATCCACCAGCCGTCTTCGCTCCAACAGGTCTAGTTCCATGGAACCACGGATCTACAGACCATACATTCCTACCACCAGACGGATCAGCTGTATGGATTGAAGACTTCCTATACTTCGAATTCCCATTTGTAAAACTATATGACCATGAATGGAAACCAGTATGGAGTGGAGCAACACAGGTAAAAGCATTCTTCGAACTAGACAACTGTATAATAGGAGAAGGACAAGCAACATGGGAAGACGATAGCGGTTACAATGATTATTTATATGACTATACAGCTGCAGAAGCGTTTCCAGACGACCTATGGAGACAGATAGATAGCGGATATGACGAAAATGGTGACTATATTTCACACTTCCCAGAAGCAGGATGGATGGGAAGCTTAAACACAACTATTGGAGAAGAAATTACAAAACCCGATAGCGATTTTGCTCCATTCTTCGTATTACCTTTCACAGAACTAACGCTTGGAAAGAAATATGAGCTCGAAATAGTATGGGAAAACGTATTAATATTCAGCAGACCTGTATCAATAAATTTCAGCAAATATCTTGATCGGCCCCCGTTTATATTTGATGACCATGTAACTCCATTCTGGTTCCTAGACGCAACCTACAATAGTAGAAATGGAAGATTAAACGTAAGAACAAGCATAATGAAGGTACATATATTAGTGAAGGATTCCGAACCAGTACCACAGCCAGTAGGCTCATCAGTATCAACAACACATCTAAGAGCATGGCTTAGAGGACCCATGCAAATATGGACAAGCGTAGACGAAAAAGGCAATGTATTACTACCACCATATAAATGGGTGTTATCAAGCGGTTATCCAACAGCTGACTATCCATTATACTATCCTTATGGTTATCTGCCTATACCTTGGAATGTTAGTCAGGATAACACTGATGTATGTTGGGACTCATTCTACTATCTAAAGTTTGAATGGGCTGGAACACCTGAAGCAATGAAGGATGGAGAGTATGTAGATGTAACAATATATGATCCTCCAGACTACCGTGACTTAAATACAGTGTCATGTCCATGCTATCCACCATGGTACTATTATTATGGTGTAAGCGGTGCATGGCACTACGGTAACTCTACACTAGAAGTACAGTTCTGCTGCGATGTAGACATTGTAGTATATGTCAAATTATATCAAGTAAAGTTCCAGGCATTAAGCCTATGTAATGATCCACTATATCCAAATGCAGATCAAGAAATAACTGAAACAAAGGTAGTATTAGAGGGTCCGGATCCAACCTACTACGAACTATCAGATCCACATGATCCTGATGCAAAGCTATATATATGGTGGTATGATCCAGAAACTGGTCATGAAAAACTTATAGCAGAGACAACACTACAGGAGCCAAATGGAACAACACCATTAGAAAAGTTAGTTGAGGGAAGCTATAAAGTACTATTATTCTGGAAAGGATGCTTCCTACAGCCACTAAACATAACTACATTGGAGCCAATCAATCTAATCAATGTATCTGGAAATGTAAACTGCGCAATGCAACTATACTTCCCAGTAAGAAATGTTAAATGGCAGATAACACAATGGGATGACTGTACAAAGCCATTAATAGGTGTAAATGTAACAATATTATATCCAGAAACATATGAAGATCCAGTATGGGGTGTAAAGAGAGTATATGCAAAGATGGAGCAATGGCAACTAACAAATAAGACTGGATGGGTTGAATTCAAACTAGTACCAGCATGTTGTAACATAACAGTATTGGTAGCAACTACTGAAGAGACACCATATATAAGACCAAAGGACGTCAACAAAGTCATATTCTTTGATAAAATACATGTACCAATAGAGGAGTGTGACTGGACTACATCCTTCCCCGTATGGGTATATAGCTTTACATTAGAGGCAAGAACACATGATGGTTCAGCTATACTTGAAAGCCTAGAGGTAGATGGAATAAAAGATATAACATACTATAATGTCACAGTAGTATTAGACGATACATACTATATGTGTATGATAACACCATTCGGAACAGTACTTGCAGACTATAGAATAATCAATATAAGCTGGGTTGGAGATCCAGCACTAGAAAGCTACAAACCATGGTTCTATGACCCAGTAAATGGTACAACCGACAAGAAGGCAATATATGAGTTTACAAGCGAACAATCAGATGCACATCCACATCTATTCATAGCTGGAGCAGACTATCTATTCAAAGTATATCATGGAGGAGTACTCGTATACAACTTCACAGTAACACTACCCAGACCAGACATAGACAAAACCGGATTCATAAACGAAACATGCACAAACCTAACAACATGGACTGTAGAACACTACTGGACAACAGATGAAATAAGAAGCCACTACAACTATACATGGCCAGCAGAACATCCAATATGGAGAATGAAAGGAGTACCTGCATGCACAAAGCCAACACTAGAATTATTGACATGGACACTACCATTAAAGATATATCCAGTAAGCAACCCATGTGAAACAGTATCAGTATATGCAGTACCAAATGTAGAACTAGTATTAACAAGAAATGATACATTATCACCATACTTTGTAGATGAAGCAGATTACTTTGCAGACCTAACGGATGACATGGAGAGTTCATGGAGTAGCTGGGGTCCAACAGCATATTCATGGAGCTCATTCGGAGAAGAAGGAGAAATACTAATCTACGTACCAGTATGGGTTAAGAGAATATATCCAGAATGCCTAGACATGCCACATGAAGGTACATGGAAAGACTTATCAACATGGGGAGTAAAGTTCGGTGCAAACATAACTAAGATAGAGTTACTTGGAAGTGGAGACTGGAATACACCTGGAATAGAGACTGGAACAACAGTAGTATTAAACAAACTAGGAATAACAAATATAAGTTATGCATCTGAATGGGAGGATCCAACAAGCTGGGATGAAAAGATAGATGAAGTCGAAAGAGCATATAAGAGTACAGGTATATGGTGGGGCTTTGACGCTGGATGGAACCTTACATGGTGGACTGGAAGCTGGAAGTGGTGTCCAACCGAATTAATTGAAGAGAAGACCTTAATAGTAAAGGTATATGATCCATATACAAAGACCTATATACAGGTACCAAGCGAAGAGAGACCATATCCACACTACAATGTAACAGTAGTATCTAACTGGGACCTATTAGTAGCACAGAAAGTATTGACAAAGGATGATAATGAACTTGTAATAAGCCC
>CAZKAY010000012.1:4182-32473 GCA_964550975.1 uncultured Thermoproteales archaeon
TATTAGTAGCACAGAAAGTATTGACAAAGGATGATAATGAACTTGTAATAAGCCCGGATGTCGCAAAGACCATATCGACACCGAACGGAACATCCTTATTACTAGTAGATGAAACAACCACAAAGGCGTTATGGAAGCGTATATATGAATACGACTTCATGGCAGAACCCGACTTTACTTGGAAGCTTAATGAATATGGAATAAGTGGAGACGATAAAGACTACTTCGATATACCCACATTTGAAACAGGATTCATGACATTGACGGAAGATGAAAACTGTGCAACCAACGTAATATACATAAGGTACTACCTACTACCAGTAATAGAAGATTGGAGCGAGAAACCATTACCAAACATGACTGTAATGGCATATAGAATGGGCTCACCCAAACCAGTATGGTTCGACATATCATCCAAAGATGGAGTTGCAATACTATATGTACCAGACACAGGACAGTATGAATTGAAGGTATACTGGCGTGACTCAATATTCCTATACTGGGCTAAAGCGATACCAAAGTATATAGATATTTATGCAAGCAGACAGGATGAGACAGACATGCTAGCAAAGTACTGGAACGCATTAACACACCAGTCAGGTACAGTAAGAACATATGTATTTATAGGACAGTTAAAGCTAGGTAAGGTTGATGGAAGTAAGTTAAGTCCAGAGTCACTAAGCAAGATAACAGTCAAAGTTACATGGCCAGACAAAGTTGTTGCACAGTATACACCAATGTCCGATGGAACTGTACCAGTAATATTAAATGAGAAGACAAATGTATTGAGCTGGCCACTACCAGTAAGTGCAAACTACAACCCGAACAGCGATAGGCCGCAGACACCTGCAGGTGAATATAGAATACAGGTATTCTGGAGCGGAATACCTGAACCAATATATGATGCAAATGTAACGATAGAGAGAAGCGCTGTAACAACACCAGAGAAAGTAATCAATGTAAACCTCGATGTAAGAGACTTTACAGTAGTTGTACAGAGCTTCTTCGGAACACCACTTAAAGGAGCATCTGTAGAACTAACCAAAGCAGATGGAACAAAGGTCACCGACTCTCTAGATACAGAAGGAAAGATAAAGGTATTTGATGCACCACTTGGAAAAGTAACAGTAAAGGTTGTAAGTATAAGTCCATTCGGAACAGTGGATCATGACCTAGGAACAATAACTGCAGGTCATGGTGAGACCGTAACAGTTGTAGATGAAAACTTTGCTAAACTAGTTATAAAGGTAACTGGTGCAAGAGGACAAGGACTTGAGGGAGCAGATGTAACAGTGAAGATGGATGGAACAACGATAGCTACTGGAACAACTGGACCAGATGGAACATTCACAGTAGAAGTAGTATCTGGAAAGACCTATTCAGCTGAAGCAACATATGCTGGAAAGACCGCTAAACCAAAGACTGCCACAGTCACACCTGGAGCAAAAGAGACGGTAACCTATGAAATGAGCGTAGACGTATGGATAGAGGTAGCTGGATGGGCAATGGACTTCGGTACCTTCATAGGACTAATATTAATGATAGTGCTTGCAATCATACTATTATTCATATTGCTACACGAATACAGTGTCTGGAGACGTAAGAGAGCTCTCGGAAAGGTAGTTGTACAAGCAAAACCTGGACAATAAATATATTAAAATATTTTTTATTTTTTACCTTCTTTTCTTCTAAAATATTTTTATAAATCTATTTAGCTATTATATTATTGGTGAATAAGACGAAGGAGCATAGGGTTATAGATATTAAAGGCATTGGTCCAGCATTGGCTGAAAAACTTAGGGAGGCAGGTTTTACTTCTGTCGAATCTATAGCTGTTACGCCTGCAAGAGTTTTAGCAGAAATACTGGGGGTATCTGAGGCTAGAGCCATAAAAATATCTCAAAATGCTAGAGAATTATTGGGTATAAAATTTATGAGTGCTGAAGAATATTATGAATATCGTAAAAAAATCTCCTATATTTCTACTGGTTGTCGTTCTTTGGATGATATGTTGGGTGGTGGTGTTGAGACTGGTGCTGTAACTGAGTTTGTTGGCGAATTTGGTACTGGTAAGACTCAGATATGTCATCAGCTTTCTGTTACGGTTCAGCTTCCAGCTGATATGGGTGGCTTGGAGGCCGGTGCAATCTATATAGATACAGAAGGCACTTTTAGGCCTGAGAGGATCATTCAGATTGCAAGCTATAGGGGTATTGAGCCAAAAAAGGCGTTAAAAAACATAATATATGCTAGAGCTTATAATAGTGATCATCAAATACTTTTGATAGATGAGGTTAGAAAAATTATTCCGGAAAAAAATATTAGACTCTTAATTTTAGATAGTCTTGTAGGGCATTTTAGATCGGAGTATCCTGGCAGAGAATTTCTTGCCGTTAGGCAGCAGAAGCTTAATAAACATGTACATCAACTATTGGAGATTGCAGATATATTTAATATCGCAGTTGTAGTTACTAATCAAGTATTGTCTGTTCCAGACACATTCTTCGGTAACCCACTAAGACCTGCTGGTGGAAATATCGTCGCACATGGATGTACATATAGAGTCTGGCTTAGAAAGGGTAAAGATAATAGGAGACTTGCAAGAATATTTGATTCACCAAGTCATCCAGAGGTAGAGGTTGTTTTTCAAATAACTGAGAACGGAGTAGAAGATGTATGAATTAACAAAGCTTAAAGACATAATAAGCGATAATAGAATTAGGAAGCAGTTATTCAAAAATGGGTTTAGAACCCCCGAGTCATTAATATTTATTGAGAAATTTAAAGATAAACTTAGAGGAAAGATACCGTTTTTTCCAGAAGATATAAATGAAATTAAGTACATTAATAGTCTAATAATTTCTACTGGTTGTCGTTCTTTGGATGATATGTTGGGTGGTGGTGTTGAGACTGGTGCTGTAACTGAGTTTGTTGGCGAATTTGGTACTGGTAAGACTCAGATATGTCATCAGCTTTCTGTTACGGTTCAGCTTCCAGCTGATATGGGTGGCTTGGAGGCCGGTGCAATCTATATAGATACAGAAGGCACTTTTAGGCCTGAGAGGATCATTCAGATTGCAAGCTATAGGGGTATTGAGCCAAAAAAGGCGTTAAAAAACATAATATATCTGAGAATAAAGCCACAGCAATCTATTAGAAATATAGCTAAATTAATTGATGCAATTACAAGTAAAATTAATGTAAGAATCGTATTAATTGATTCTCTCCCACTACTAGTAAGCGTAAAAAATATGGCATTGAGACCCTATAAGCTTGCTTCTTTAATACATTTATTAAAAAATATTGCTATAAAAAATAATTTTGCATGTGTATATACGAATAGAGTTACTAGCAGAATGGAGAGAAATATGGCTTTAAGCGACCCATATATATCTATAGCTGTTGATAGAAGAATTAGGTTAATCAAAGTTGGGAGGTCAATTATAAGGGCTGAATTATCATTACACTATAATACAATGCTTCATTCAGCAACATTTAGAATTACAGAGGACGGCATAGTTAAATGGTAATTATCCTAAATTATATGTAAATGTCCAAAGTGTAAGAACCAGTCCAATATATTCAAAAAATCCTTCAAAGGAGTTTTTTATAGAAATATTTTCCTTAAAATATAGTTTATAAATTAGTATTAAAACAATATATCCAGCCACAGCTACAATTATCCCAATATATCCAATTATCTTCAGTAAGCCTAAGCATATTCCTAAGATCGATCCAAGCACAAGTTTAAAAATATACCTATAGTCCATGTTATCTCATAAGTTAAGTATAGATTTTGTCTAAAATATATTTTTACTCAACTAAAAAATATTTAGCAAACATTTAAATATAGAATATTCCTAACATATTTGTTCTAATGGTGGTGGAATGGGTGAGGGGGCTAGGCCTCTGATATATAGAAGAATTCCTCAAATATCGGTTAAAAACAATATCTATAATTTAATCTATAGAATGGTCATGATTGAGAGCAATCTAATATCAGTTTATCAAGAGAACAATTTTATTGGAGTAATTTTTTTAGAAGATGTATTGAACCTTCTAATATCTGCCAAAAGTATTAGAGAGGTCTTAACTTACTCTATTTCGAAAATTTTGTCTAAAAATTTTCCTAGAATTGAATTATATAGTAGTATCGATGAACTTATAGAGCTTCTTAAAGATATAGATCAATATTCTCCCATAATTGTATTCGATAAAGAGGATGTCTTAGGCTATATATATGTAAGAGAGTTAATAGATAATTTAATAGATAAAAAATATATTTGGATAAAATTTTTGGTTGAAATTGGGTCAATAAAACTTTTTAGGTTTCTAAGCGTGAGACCTAATTCCACTGTGAAGAGCGTTATAAAGTTGTTTAAAAAATATCGTGTAAGCATGGTTCCAGTTACATGGAGAGGTAGGGTTAAAGGGATAATTACTCAGAAAATGTTGGCGCAGATGCTTTTAAAGAGAGAGGTGTTAGATAAAATTAAAGCTGGAGTTAATGGATATTTTTTGGATACCACATGTACAACAATTATGGATAGAAATTTTCCATATTTATCTGAAAGAGATTTATCTATAGAAGCTATCTTAGATTCGGTTAAGAGAGAAGGATTTTCTATAATATTGAGTCAGGATGAGAGAAAGATTATAGACATAGTGTTTGATATAAATATTATAGATTTTATAAAAGAATATTTCTAGTGAAATAATGTTTTTTGTAGACTCTATGCTAGGGGATCTCGCTAAATGGCTTAGAATACTCGGATACAATACATTTTATAAGCCAAGTATAAGCGATGAAATTTTATTAGAGATGGCTTATAAAAATAATGGCATACTTATTACACGGGATAAATTATTATATAGAAAGGCTGTAAGGAGAGGAGTTAAAACAATATATGTTGAGAAGAATCTCTGTCTAGAAAATATGTTGAAGAAAATGATTCTAAAACTTGGTTTGAGAAGGAAGATAGATTTAAACAATACTCGTTGTCCTAAATGTAATACACCTCTAATTAGGGTAGATAAAGAGAATATAAAAAATCTTATACCAATATATGTATATAAGAGCTATGATATTTTCCTAAAATGTACTGGATGTGGCTCAATATATTGGCCGGGTAAGCATTATAAAAATATGATGAAAATGTTAAATCAAATGTTTCAGAAAAGAAATAAATAACATTATTGAGATAAATTATTTAGCATATTGGTGATAATCTTGCTTACCCATGATGAAGGCATTTTCTTAGTAAAACTCGCGAGAAGGTCTGTCGAAATATATCTTAGAGATAATATACGTATTCAACCACCCCCTAATACTCCTAAAAAATTGTTAGAGAAACATGGAGTTTTTGTAACATTAGAAAAAGTTGTACAGAGACCGGATGGAACATGGAAAAAAGATTTAAGAGGATGTATAGGTTTCCCCTATCCAATTTTTCCCCTAGTCAATGCCACTATAGAGGCTGCTATAGCGGCAGCTACGGAGGATCCCAGGTTTAGACAAGTAAGACTATCAGAGCTAAAAAATATAACATTTGAGGTAAGTGTCTTAACTAAGCCCGAAAAAATTATCGTAAAAGATGTTAGAGATTATCCTAAGATGATCAAGGTTGGATATGATGGGCTAATTGTTAAGAGAGGATTATATAGCGGACTACTGCTACCTCAGGTGCCAGTAGAATATAATTGGGATGAAGAAACATTTTTATCTCAAACATGTTTTAAGGCTGGACTGCCTCCTGATGCATGGTTAGATCCAGACGTAGAGATATACAAGTTTCAGGCACAGATATTTGCCGAAATCGAACCAGACGGAGAAGTAATTGAGAGGAAAATATATCTCGCTAGAGGCTAACGTTGATGCTAATATATATGGCTCCATGTGGAATAGGATTAGGTCATGCTGCACGCACAGCTGCATTAGCTAGACATTTAATTAAAAGAGGTCATAAAGTAGTTTTTTCAACATATGGTGATGCTGTAGATTTTATCAGAAGAAAGGGATATAGTATTTTGATTGGACATAGCTTAAAATATGAGGTTGATGAGAAAGGCAGATTAAGTCTAAAAAATACTATTGCAAGGGGGCCTAAGACATTATATAATTTTTCTAGACAGATAGGAGACGAACTATATTTTATGGGAGTCCTCGAACCCGACATAGTTATATCGGATAGTAGACTTTCTACATCTATTTCTGCCATATTTTGGGGTATACCATCATATCTTATAATAAATCAGCTGTTAATTATTCTTCCATTAAAATTTAAAAAAAGTTATGGAAAGACTGCTAAAAGTTTCTTTGAAAAATTACTATACAATATTATGTCAAAAATATGGGAGAGAAGTGAAAAAATAGTTGTTCCAGATTTTCCACCTCCCTATACTATTTCTCAAAGAAATTTGATTCTAACAGAAAAATATAAAAAAAGCATATTTATTGGCCCAATTGTGGAGGTTTTTCCAAACGAAGTCGAGGACAGAGCTAATATTAGGAGAAAATTAAATTTATCTGATAAGGATAAATTAATATTAGTTAATCCTAGTGGAACTAAGAGCGAGAAGAAGGCATATATAGAGATGCTAATAAAACTAATTAGAAAATCTAAATTCCAAAATGTATTCTTTATAATATCTAAGGGTGATCCGGGTAATAACTCTCCTCCCATATCTATAGATGAGAATATCAAGGTTTATTCATGGATTGAAAATAAGTTTGAGTTATTAAAGGCCTCAGATCTAATCATATCTCATGGAGGTCATACAACTATAGCTGAAGCAATGTATTATGGGGTACCTATGGTTCTAACGCCATCGTCTAGTCATACAGAAAGGTATAATAATGCAATATCTGTTGAGAAAATGGGTATCGGAAGAAAAATTATATGGGAAGAGATAAATATAGAGATTTTTAGAAAGACTATTAAGGAGGTTCTTAATAACTCTATCTATAGATATAATTCAAAGAAAATTGCAGAATATTGTAATGAATTTAAAGGCATCAATAAAATTATAGATATAATTGAATCAAGTGGTGAGTAATGACTTTAATAGAGATTTTTTTATATAACGATAGAAGGTCTAAAAATCTCCTAAATGTAATAAAATATCTAGTAAAGTCTATTCCAAATATTAAGATAAAGGCATATTATATTGATATAAATGATCCAAATGATTTTAATAGATATTTATTTATTAAGGAGGAATATTGGGCCGGATATGCTACACTGTTTTTAAGAAAATATGATATTGAAGGTTTACCGGCGATAGTTATAGATGGAGAGAAAGTTTTGGAAGGAAGATTTCCCAATATATATGAGTTAAAAAATATTTTAGATAGAATTAGTTTAAAGAAGTTTATGGAATCAGAGCCATCTATTGTTAAAGTAAAGCCATATACTCCCGAGATCGATAAGAGGAGAAATAATATATTGAGGATGGATGAAGAAAGAGTTGCAGAGAATAATGATTTTACATGCTTTAAATGCATGTTTTTTCTCAGACATGAGAAAAAATGTTTAAAATATGGTACCTTTGTGAGAAATCCCAATAAACCTCTATGCAAGTTTCATCAATAAATTTATATATTTTATTAGAATAAATTGGTTGGAGTAGATAAAATGGTTAGAAAACATAGTAGAAGGGGTAGATATTCTAGAAATAGCTCTAGACAGAGAGAGATACCGGTAAGTTTAGGGGAAATATATAGTGTAGCAATACAAGGTATAAGTAAGAGAGGAGATGGAATAGCTAAAATAGATGGTTTCCCAATATTTGTTCCAGGAGGTAGAATTAGAGATAGAGTAACTATACAGATAGTTAAAATAGCTAGGGGATATGCTGTCGGAAGAATAGTTGAATGAAATCTTTATATCATCAATATTATATATTAAAATATTGGTGAAAGATTGAAATACCTTTATCTAACAGAAATATATTCGAAGATCGAGTCAACTACAAAGAGACTTGAAATGACAGCACTTCTAGTAGAACTCTTTAAAAAAGCTCCCATAGAAATTATTGATAAAATTGTATATTTAACTCAAGGAAAACTTTTTCCAGATTATATTGGAATAGAGTTAGGGGTAGCTGATAGAATGACTATGAGAGCGATAGCAAATGCATCTGGTTTATCCTTGAAAGAGGTTGAAAAAATATATAAGGAAACTGGAGATTTAGGAGCTACTGTTGAGAAAATTTTATCTCAAAGGAAATCTATATCGATACTTGATTTCTTCGGTCAATCGATATCCGAAAAAGAGCTAACGATAGAGGAAGTATATAACACATTTATAAAAATTGCAAAGGCTAGCGGCCCCGGATCCCAAGACTTTAAACTATCATTGTTAACTAGATTAATAAAGAGAGCTAAACCTATAGAGGCTAAGTATATTGTTAGAACGGTTACGGGACGATTAAGACTAGGTATAGCTGATATGACTATACTGGATGCACTTGCAGAAGCATTTACCGGAAGTAAAGCATATAGAGATGTAATTGAAAGGGCATATAATGTTCACCCGGATCTAGGATATATAGCTATGATACTTGCGAATCAGGGTTTAGATGCTGTCAAAAAAATTAAAATTACTATTGGAATACCTATACAGCCAATGCTCGCAGAAAGACTTAGTAATTCTTCCGAGATACTAGAGAAGCTTGGTGGAAAATGTATGGCCGAATATAAATATGATGGAGAAAGGGTTCAGGCACATAAGAATGGAGAAAAAGTTATATTATTTAGTCGTAGACTTGAAAATATTACTCATCACTATCCAGATGTGGTTGAGATAGTTAGAAAGAGTATTAATGTTGAAAAAGCAATTGTTGAGGGAGAAGTTGTTGCGGTTAACGAAGACACTGGTGAAATGTTACCTTTCCAAGAATTAATGCATAGGAGAAGAAAATACGGTGTAAAGGAGGCTATAGAAAAATATCCAGTAACATTCTTCCTTTTTGATTGTTTATATGTTGATGGAGAAGACTATACTATAAAACCATATCCTGAGAGAAGAGAGAAGTTAAAGGAAATAGTTATTGAAAGTGATAAGTGTAGGCTAGCAATATCTAAAATAATAGATAATCCAAAGGACTTAGAACTATTTTTTGAAGAAGCAGTTAGTTCTGGATGTGAAGGAATAATGTGCAAATCTTTAAATACAGATTCTATATATCAGATGGGTGCTAGAGGATGGCTTTGGATAAAGTTTAAGAGAGACTATAGATATGAGATGACAGATACAGCTGATCTAGTAGCTGTAGGAGCATTTTACGGTAAGGGAAGGAGAGCTGGAAGCTATGGAGCATTACTAATGGCCGCCTACGACCCTGAAAATGATGTATTTAAGACTGTATGTAAGGTTGGTAGTGGATTTACAGATGAGGATCTCGAAAATCTTCCTAAAATATTTGAAAAATATGTTATTCCTCATAAACATCCAAGGGTTTTATCTAAAATGGATGCAGATGTATGGTTTGTTCCAGCAATAGTATTAGAGATAATTGGAGCTGAAATTACATTGAGTCCACTTCATACATGTGCATTTGGCAAAATCAGAGAGGATTCTGGGCTTGCAATAAGATTTCCTAGATTTACTGGCAGATATAGGACCGATAAAAAGCCAGAGCAGGCAACTACAGAGAAAGAATTAATAGAAATGTATAGACTTCAAAAGAAGACTAAAAATATAATTGTTTAGGCTATCTCTTTCTCAATCTATCCATCATTCTTAATAAAGTCCATCTTATAGCTCGTCTAAGACTATATATTTCCTCTCTTCCACCATAATTTATTAATACAATTTCTCTTAGAAAACCGTTTTCATCTGTAGATATTTGGTAATCAAATAGCTTATCTGCAGATATTTCCCCCCTGCTGAGTTTTTCCTCACTATCTATTTTTCTTTTCTTAAGGATTCTTTCCTCAAAAAAGCTTCTAAATGGCGGTATTGATGCACGAAGATTTACTAAAATTTTTATAATAGCCTTACTATCATATACCATTATTTCTCCAATCTTCTTACCATCATCAGTATTTATATCGAGTTTTTCAATATATTTTTCACCTTTTTCCCTAACAAGAGAGGAAGCAGATCTAAAGCTTCTTTTAGATAAAGCTTCATTAACTAGCAATTCTATATTCTTTAATAATTTTATTTCTCTTTCAAGTTCCTCTATTCTTTTATCTAGATATGACTTTATCTCGGCAAGGATCTTTACATTGTTTTCATTTATAGACACGATGATAACCTCTAGTATTATTTATTTGTAAGGATAATAATAAATATAGTGATTAAATTATTGTTTACTCTACAAGCGTGATTAAAATGATTTTATCTATTGGAAACATTAATTTAGATTATCATATATTTGTAGAGAAGATTCCGGAGGAGGATGAGGAAGTATTATCATCTAAATGTATATTAAAATGTGGTGGATCTGCATCAAATTTTGCTGTAGCTATCCGTAGACTCGGAATGAAATCTAGGATAATCGGATGTATAGGAGATGATTTAATAGGAAAAATGTTATTAGAGGAATTTAGAAAGGAGGATATCGATATAAATTTTATTAGGATTATTAAAGGGGTCTATAGTGGTCAAGTATTTATTCTGAAAATCAGCAATGAATCGAAAAGAATGATAGCGTTTAGAGGTGCAAACAGTTATTTAGACGAGAATATAATGGATTTTAAAGCACTAAACAATATTTTACTCATACATGCAAGCAGTATTCCCTCAAAAAGGATAGAAAAAATTTTTGAAGAAGCCAGGAATAGAAATATAATTACATCATATGACCCCGGAAGTTCTGTAATAAGATGCGGTGAATTTAACTATAATTTTATTAAAAAACTGAATTTTCTTTTCTTAAATAGATTAGAGGCAAGACTATTAGTGGGATGTAACGAACTATCTAAGATAGCCAAATTATTAGAGATTAATAAAGATTTACATATAGTCCTAAAATGCGGTGAAGAAGGGTCATATATAATAAATAGGAAAAACATATTATACTCAAAAGCATTTAAAGTGAAAGTTATAGATGTGACTGGCGCTGGAGACGCATTTAATGCAGGTTTCCTATACTCTTATCTTAAAGATTTCGGATTAAAGATGTCTTTAAGATTCGGAAATGCTGTAGCAGCATTAAAGATAAGCAGAATGGGTGCGAGAGAACTGCCCAATCTTAATCAAGTAATGAAGTTTATCGAAAATTTTTCTTAAAATTTATATATCTAGAACCAATTATTTTACTCTAAGGAAGGGGTTTTCCGTGCCCAGGAAATGTAATCCAGCATGTAGCTATTTTCAATGCAGCAAACATGCAAAGATTATAAGAAACATCAATGGAAGAAAGATAGTTTATTGCAGATGGATTAGAGATCGATGTATAGGATATCGATGTCAATATGCTATATGTCTAAAGCATGCGCTTCTACCAAATGGTATATGTGCACTATCAATTAAAACAGCTCATAGAGAGAAAAGTATTGAAGAAGAGGCAAAGGAACTTGAAATGGAAATGGCGAGGCTAAGAAATAAGTTTAAAAGACTTGGAGAAAATATCGATATATAGTTTTCTCTAAAAAATTATCTTTATTTACCTTTAACTAAATAGGATTATTGGGAAACATTTTGCCAATTGAAAGATTATCTGTAGGTATAAGAGAAATTGATGAAATGCTGGCAGGAGGTATACCTAAAGGATTCTTAGTGGCAGTGGTAGGTGAACCAGGCTGTGGAAAAACAGTATTTTGTTTATCATTTATAAATCAAGGACTTATTAATGGTAATAAATGTATATTTGTAACAACGGAGGAGAGTAGGGAATCTATAATCAGACAGGCAGAACAATTTAACTATAATTTTAGAAATGCGGTTGAAGATGGTAGGTTAGTGATAATCGATGCACTAATGAGTGGCAGAGAGGATCCATACTCACTTTCTACACTAGATATTGAGGAATTAGTTAGAAAAATTATTGAGGTTAAAAAGAAGTTTGGATATGGCCATGCAAGACTAGTCATTGATAGCTTATCTGCATTCTGGTTGGATAAACCTGCTATGGCTAGAAGGTATTCTTATTTTATAAAAAAGGTCTTATCTAAATGGAATTTCACTATACTTGTAACTTCACAATATGCTATAAGCACATCATTACCGGGATATGAAAGAATTCTTGTAAAATATTTAGATAAAATTTTCTTTATCCCCATAGAGGAGCTTTACAAGATATATGATTTAGATACAAGGTATGATTTTAAGGTCCTATCCCTAAACCTAAATAATGGTAAACTAACATGGAGTCCAATAATAAATATGATTAAACATAGCTATAGCGGTGAGATAATAAAAATATGTTTAAAGGATAGCAGAAACATATCTGTATCGAAAGGACATAGTTTAATTCTATCTAAGGGCAGAAGATTTATATCGAAGCCTTCAGAGGAAATCTCAGAAAAAGATCTTCTTCCAACAGTTTCAATAAATATAGAATCTAATAAGATAATTAATATTGAAAAAATAAATTCTATTAAAAAATGTATTGTAGAAAAATGTTATATGTATGATATTTCAACAGAGTATGGGAATTTTGTTGCTGGAGACGCATTAGCTATATGCCATAATTCTGAGGCATTTGGATGGGGTATAGAACATATTGCTGATGGAATAATTAGATTTAGAAGAAGTATACGAGAAGGATATTTAAGGAGATATATATTAATTGAAAAAATGAGGCAAACGCCTCATGATTTAAGAATATATGAAATTAAAATTGTTAATGGAAGGGGGATTGTTATAATAGGTCCTACAAAATATCGGAGAGAAGATATAGCTTTACCAGAACATATTATGAGGAGAATAAAAAGAGAAATAGAGAAGAGTAGAAGAGAGCTAGAGTAGTGGAAAAATGAATGTATCATTTAATAAATTATATTCTAAGAAAATTATTCTAAAAGATTTTTTAGAAAATAGACTTAGCATAGAATCTAAAAGGAGGGCTATGAATGATTCACATGCAAAGCGTTTTCCAAGACCCTGTGGATTAACGATTCATTCAGCGGTTGGATGTAATCTTAACTGCGTATATTGCTATGTACCAGAAATTTTCGGTATAAACTATATGGTTCCCTATGGTTTAAGCGGAGAAGAACTTATATTAGCATTATTATCAAATAAATATTTTTTCCCGACAATATATGGTACTTATTTGGCGTTCGGAAGTATAACAGAACCATTTCATCCGATAGCTTCATCAAAAACATTTGAATACCTATATTTTATCGATAAATATTTAGGTAATCCGGTTCAATTTTCAACAAAATTCTTTTTGAGAGAAGATCAAATAAATTTATTTAAAAAATATAGGAACATATCGCTAAGTCCATTAATAACACTGATATCTATAAAATATGCGTCTATACTTGAACCAAATGCACCTAAGCCTGAAAAAAGATTAGAGTTGATCAGAAGCCTTCGTAAAGCAGGATTTAAACCATTTATATTTTATAGACCATTAATACCATATAAAGTATTTGAAGAAGCCGAAAATGTTTTACGTGAGGCAAAAAGGGCTGGTGCAATAGGAGTTATTATAGGAGGATTTAGGGTAACTGAAAGAATAGTTATGAATCTGAAAAAAATAGGGTTTACGATTGAGGCAAATATTCCTAAAAATTTTAAAGGCCAATATTCACTTCATTTAAGGAAATATAAGGACAGTCTAATAAAAATTTCAAGGGAAATCGGTTTAATACCATTTAAATCTGCCTGCTGTGCAAATACATATTCAATTCTACTAAATAAAGGTTTAAGAATTCCATGTAGCAATCTATGTTTTCAAAAAAATTTTTGTACAAATTGTCCAGTAGACTGTAAAAATATATCTGTAAACGTAGAAATGGATGATGTAAGGAGTGCATTTAAAAAAATTATGAATATAGAACCGGATAGCATAGACATTCAAAGAAATGTTATTAATATTTCTATTAAAAAGAAGCTATCCGGCAAGAGAAGGAGGGAAATAGTTATAATTGAGAGAATATTTAGAAAGAAAATCAATATAATTCGTTAAATAAATTAAATTTTTTAGATAATGTTTATGAATATCTGTATAATAATTTATTATTGGTGTAAATATGTTAATTAAAATTTTTAACGATGAGAAGATAGAGAAGGCATCTATAATGATAATCGGTGTACCTGATGCGGGTCTCGTCGGAGCTATAGCGGCGTCATATATTATAAAACAGTTGGACATGAAGGAGATTGGATACATGGATTCTGAAAAACTTCCCTCAGCAATAGTTTTCCATGAAGGTAGACCTGCAATGCCTATAAGAATATTCAAGAAAAATAAAATTATTGTTGTGATATCTGAGCTACCAATACCAAAGGAGGTTATCCCAGAGTTTTCTGAGGAGATAATAAATCTTGCATATAAGAATAAAGTTGATAGAATAATCCCAATTGGTGGAATAGCAGATCAAAATAGGATTAATGTAGATAAACCATATGTAGTAGGGGCTGGAGTGAATGAGGAGGATAGAGATTTTTTGAAAAAAAATAATATAGAGATTTTAGAGGAGGGGTTTCTTGCAGGCATATATGCATCAATAGTAAAGAAATGTTATAGGGATGGATTAAAGTGCATAGTTTTACTTGCGCAGGCACATTTAGGATATCCGGATCCAGGTGCAGCTTTATCGATAGTGGAGGTATTAAATAAAATCTTAGGTCTAAGTATAGATATAGAGCCTCTAAAGAAGGAGGCGGAGGAACTTAAGGTAAAATTAAGAGAGCTTATGAGAAGGGCGCTTCCATCTGTAAGGGAGAGTCAAAGGGGATATGAGCATACTGTTCCGGTAACATATATGTAGGTGGTTTTAATGTCTGAAATAGATGATTTTCTAGAAAAATTTTATAGGTTACGTAGAAAGTTTGATAAGATTTTTGAGGATTTAGAATCAATTTTTTGGTTTGAAAAACCGATGCATGATGTTTCCGAAAAATGTTTAGAGCCGCTTTCAGAAATATTTGAGACTGAAAATGAGATGATTATCAGAATGGATCTACCATATGTTAGGAGTAAAAATGATATAGAGATAAATGTCATAAATAATATATTGATAGTAACAGCTAGGATGGAAAAAAGAATATCTATGTCGAATGCTTTATCTCTATGCAGAGGTGCTTATTTCAGTAAATTTAAGAAAATGATTAGACTTCCATTAGATGTGGATCCATCTAAGATAAGGGCTAAATTTCAGAATGGAATACTTGAAATAATAATACCTAAGAAGATAAGAAGATATAGGATTGATATAGAATAGCTTAAATCCTACTCCTCTATTTTTCTTAGTTTCTCTAACAATTGTTTTATTGAGGAAGTTTTTGATAAAGCTAATGGCATTTTCTCAGATCTAGCTATCATCAAACCAAGTCTATCTATTTCCTTAATTCCATGTAAAACTATTATAGCAGGTCTTAATCCCCCCATACCCGCCTGCATAGATTTTACAGCGACCATAGGACTTCTACCATATTTTACCCGTGTAAATATAGCTGCTCTCTGTGTGGTAGCACCATATAATCTAATATATTCATGTGATGGGACATCTAGAACGAGCTTTATACTATCTACAACTGTATATCCGAAAATAAAGGTTTCTTGACTTTCCTTCCCAACTATTATTTCTGCATCAATTTTGTCGCAAAAATCTTTTATCTTAACTGGCATATGAAATTCTCTCATGTCAAGCACAGCTTCATATAATTTACTGGATCCAAGGGAAAGTTTAGCTAAAGTTGATAGAGTTCTCATACCTCTACGCGAATCTATTTCTATCAGGCTTCTAACAAATTTTTTTATCATAATTGACCCAGGAGATCTTCTTCTACCACTTTCATAATCGCTTATAACTGATGGTGCGAGGTTCATATGCCTAGCCAAATCCGTTTGAGAAATATTAAAATATTTCCTCCACTTTTTCATAGTTTGCCCGGGGGAGCTCGATAAAACTATTTCTCCAGCTATATGTAAAGCTACCTCTTCAACTATACTTTTCTTTACACTCACCTTATATACCACCACATTCACTAAACCTATTAACTAAATATATAAATATTGGATTCATATATTTTGTCTTGGATGAGGAAGCTCGAAAGGTATGATGCTCTAGATGATTTATCCATGCATGCTGACATTCCTCTTCCTATAGAAAACTTTTCCCTCACTATTTCTAATTTCCAAAATTCTATGAAATGGTATATAGGTTTTTCCTCCTTCCAGATCTCTATATTCAAATCCCCTATGATATACTTTTATAATCATATTTCCCCTGATTTCAGCGAAATCGTTAGGCATGCCTCGAGATAAATATCTAATAATATATTTCTTAGGTTTCTCCCTAGGATCCCAGATGATTTTATTTAAAAAATCTCTGATATTAAATTTTTTCATCATATCATCATTCAATAAATTCTGTAAATAATTTTGATTTTAGACTAAAATATATGGTTCTATGGCTTCATATATCTTTCCATTTCCATAAAAATTTTTTATAGAAATTCTATAAAAAATTTTTATATCATATAACATATGTATATGTAATGGTGAAAGTATGCCTAAAAAATATAAGGTATCAATAGATAGGGATCAATGTATAGCGGATATGGCGTGTACAGCATTATGTCCAGACGTATTCGAAATGAATGAAGAAGATGGTAAAGCCCAGATAGTTGAAAAATATAGGAAATCTAAGGAGAGCATTGAGGAAGGCATTGTACCGGAGAATTTAAAGTCATGTGTAGAAGAAGCAGCAAATGCCTGTCCAGTACAAATAATACATGTAGAAGAGGTTGAAGAATAATTTCTATAAATTAAAAATATTTATATTTTTAAAAATATAAGTTATTTCATATCTAAATGGTGAAATGTATGGTTACACGTGTTGCGATAAATGGCTTTGGGAGAATTGGGAGGCTGTTCTATAGAGCAGCATTGAAGGACCCAGATTTTCGAAAAAATTTTGAAATAGTAGCTGTAAATGATTTAGCCAAGGCAGACAACCTAGCCTATCTACTAAAATATGACTCTATACATGGAACACTTCCGAATAATATTAGGTCCGAAGAAAATAAGATATATGTAGATGATACAGAAATAAAGGTTTTAAGTATACCTAATCCAGAAGAACTGCCATGGAAGGATTTAAACATAGATATAGTTTTAGAATCAACTGGTAGATTTACTAATAGACCTGATGCGGAAAAACACTTAAAAGCTGGCGCTAAAAAAGTTGTTATCTCTGCTCCAGCTAAAAACCCCGATATAACTATTGTATTAGGTGTAAATCATAAACTGTATGATCCATCCAAACATCATATTATTTCAAATGCATCATGTACCACAAACGCATTTGCACCAACAGTAAAGGTATTGCATGACAACTTTGGGGTAAAGAGAGGGTTAATGGTAACAGTTCACGCATATACAAATGATCAAAGAGTTTTAGACCTAATTCATAGAAAAGATTTTAGACGTGGAAGAGCCGCTGGACTATCAATTATACCTACAACTACTGGAGCTGCCAGAGCCATAGGGCTCGTCTTACCAGAGCTAGCTGGAAAACTGGATGGAATGGCTATGAGAGTACCAGTCGGAGATGGTTCAATAGTATATTTTATAGCTGAATTAGAGAAAGAGGTAACAAGGGAAGATATAAATAATGCATTTAAAGAAGCAGCTGAAGGAGAATTGAAGGGAATATTATACTATACAGAGGATCCAATAGTATCTCAAGATATTGTAGGTACTACTTATTCTGCTATAATTGATGGCTTATCTACAAAGGTATTGGGTGAGAAGAGTAATTTCGTCCAAGTATGTACATGGTATGACAATGAAATGGGTTTTTCACATAGACTGGTAGATTTAATGAAACTCATTGCAGAAAAAGGTTTTTAACCATATCTGGGGAAAAAAGTTGATAGAAAAATACGGTATAAAAACCTTAGATGATATCGATATTCTAAATAAAACTGTACTGACAAGAGTTGATATAAATTCACCAGTAGATAAAAACACAGGTAAGATTACCGATATCACTAGAATATTAAATCATCTAAAAACTATAAGAGAACTTGTTAATAGAAAGGCTAAAACTATTATAATTGCACACCAAGGAAGACCTGGAGAACCTGATTTTATAAGCCTTAAGCAGCATGCAGAAATTTTATCAAAATTATTAGATAAAGAAGTGAAATTTGTAGATGATATATTTGGAAAAAAAGCCGTTAATGCTATAAGATCACTGAGAAATGGAGAGGTATTAATGCTCGAAAATGTACGTATGTGGCCTGGAGAAATGAAGAAAGGGTCTGTAGAGGTTCATGCAGGTTCTCAATTAGTCAAAAATCTATCACCACTCATTGATATATTTGTGTTTGACGCATTTGCGGCTGCTCATAGAGTTCAAGCATCAACCGTGGGCTTTATACCAGTTGTAAAGGAAGTCGTTATTGGTAGAGTTATGGAGGCAGAGTTAAAGGCATTATTAAAGGTTGTGGAGAATCCCAAAAGACCTATAGTATATATTCTCGGCGGGGCTAAGGCAGAAGATTCAGCAGAACTGTCAAATAAAGTTCTTTCAGAAGATAGGGCGGATAAAATACTGACTGGAGGTTTAGTTGCAAATCTATTTTTACTTGCAAGGGATGTAGATATAGGTGAAGAAAATAAAAAAGTTTTAGAGAAAAGAGGATTTCTATCACTTATACCTTCAATAAGGGAGTTATTTAAAAAATTTGAAGATAAAATTGAATTACCAGTAGATTTAGCAATAGATGAACTCGGTAAGCGTAAAGAAATAGGTATAGAGGATCTACCTACAAATCTATTAATAAAGGATGTGGGAAATAAAACATGCGAAAAATATTCAAAGATAATTTTAGATGCGAAGACCATCGTTATGAATGGACCAATGGGTATATATGAAGATGATCGATTTGCGCTGGCAACAATAAAGGTTTTTGAATCCATCATACATTCAAATGCATTCTCATTGATAGGTGGTGGGCATACGGTTGCTGCTGCAACAAAGTTTAAGGTAAAGGATAAATTTGGATATGTTAGTACTGGTGGCGGTGCTTTGATGAAATTCTTAATGGAGAAATCACTACCTGTACTTGAAATACTTAAAAAATATTCTAGATGATAGTTATGAGTAAGAAGATAGTTGTAATTGGTGGAGGACCTGCAGGTTATGCGGCAGCTGTAAGGGCGTCAAAACTAGGTGGGAATGTAACATTAATAGAGAAAGATAGATTGGGCGGGGTATGTACAAATAGGGGGTGCATACCTACTAAGGCCATGGCATATATTGCGTCTATAGTAGAGAATATTAAGAATTCGAGGAGATTTGGTATAAATATTAAAGAATATAGTGTAGATTTTAAGGATATTGTTAGGGCTAGAGATAGGGTTGTGAAAAGGTTATCAATGGGAGTAGAGCATTTACTGAGGGAAAACAATGTTGAAATAGTTAAGGGTATTGGCAAAATAGTTGGTTCAAAGACTGTCGAAGTAAATGGAAGGCAAATTAAATGTGATGATATCATAATAGCCACTGGTTCTAGACCTGTAATGCTAAAAATACCTGGAATAGAAAATATATATGCAAAAATGGGAGATGATATTTTCGATTTAACAGAAATACCTGAAAATATACTTATTGTCGGCGGAGGAGCGATAGGGGTCGAATTCTCCTATATATTTAATTCATTAGATAGAAATGTAACAATAGTTGAATTAATGCCTCATATCCTACCCAATATTGATGAGGAGATAGCACTAAATCTTCAAAAAATTCTAATTAAAAGCGGTGTAAATATCTATACAAATACAGTTGTATCAAAGTTTGAAAAAAGCGGGGATAAAGCTGTAGCATACCTTTCTAATAATGAAAAAATTGAAAGCGATCTTGTAATAATATCTGTAGGAAGAGTTGCAAACAGTGACGGACTGGGTTTAGAAAAAATAGATGTAAAAACTGGTAGAAAGGGAGTTATATTAGTTGATGAACATATGAGGACGTCTGTTGAGAATATTTATGCTGCTGGAGATGTAGCTGGAAAATATTTTCTAGCATATACGGCGTATTCCGAGGGAATTGTAGCAGCTGAAAATGCCATGGGATTAGATACTAAAATAAACTATAAATCTGTACCCATAGCTATTTTTTCCGAACCAGAGGTAGCTTCAGTGGGATTAAATGAGAAAGAGGCTAGAGAAAAATTCGGTGAAATAAAGGTTGGACGGGCTCCCTTTATAATAAATGGGAGGGCTCTAGCGATGAACATGTACAATGGATTTATAAAAGTTATCGTAAATAAAAATAATAAGATTATTGGAATACATATGCTCGGACCATATGTATCTGAACTTATCCATGAGGCAGCATTAATATTAAACAATAATCTAAAGATAGAGGATCTGGCTGAAGGAACACTATATATACATCCATCTCTATCAGAAACTTTGAAAGAAGCTGCATTAGCATGCCTAAATAAAGCAATTCATGTCTAAAATTTTATAACATATTTTTCTCCATCTAAGGTTTCTATAAGCATTTCTCTAATATTCATTCTATAACCTAGAAATATTTTTAGATATATTTCTCCTCCACCTATTATTGAAATAGCTTTTTCTCTATAACTATAGTATCCATCTCCATTTAAATTAATTTTTTCTAAATCCAATGTAACATTATCTATCATTATTTGACTTATTTTCTGTATAAAGTTATTTGGGTTCTTTATTTTTAGTAAAATTTTCGGATAAAATGTTGAATAATTTATTAGTTTTAGACTATCCACATATGTTTTCAAATATCCACCTCTAGTTAAAATATATAGCAAAATATATTTTAACCTTATATTTCTATACTCGTCAAACATTCTTGAAAGATTTACACTTACAGTTATCCATCTATTTCTAATAAATTCCTTGATAGTATAATTATATATAACACCCTCTTCTACATCTATTCTTCTGGGGAAAAATGTAACAAATACCATTTTATTCTCATATACGATTACACCGCTACGAATATCATATAGAGTATCATCTATAAGTAAACCTATATGTGCCTTTACGTATCCGATTGCCTGCGGATTACCTAGATTTGAGAAGTTAATGATTTTTACATCAAATGAAAAATAGTTTACATCCATTAAACTACAGTTAACATATTGCCTTATCCTAAAAACCCATTTATTCAGATTCTTACTCCGATCGTTTAAAACCTCAATGTATAAACTTGCATTACCAGAAGTACTTTCATTAAAAGATATATAGGATTTAAAAGATCTATTAACCTCTACCATCCAATTCTTAAATCCTAGATCAAATCCAGGGTTCATTATAAAATTAGTTGAGCTTGGCCTAATTATTTCAGCTTCTACCACAAGTTTTTTCCTATAGAAAAAAGTAGTCGAAAGAAGTAGAGGAATTAGTAGGGAGATTAAGACAATTAACAATAATTTTTTATATCTCATAATGTCATCTTACATGTATTATATAGTAGACCTCAATAGTGGCACTCAACAATAATATAGATTCACTTAAAATTAAAATTAAAAATGAATATAGAAAATCAGTTCTTTTTCTTAAAATCATTCCGATACCGGTAAATAGACTTTCAGCCATGACCATAGAGTATGAGAATATTTCTAGCCATGTGGATGGTGCTAAAAACATTTGTCTCAATAGTATTAGACGTCCAATATTTCTAAGTAAATGCATTGAATTTAAGGTTAGACCAGAAAAATATGCAGAATAGAGTGATATAAAGAATCCAGCTATAGGAAAGAACATTAATATACATATTTGTGCATTATGCATAAAAATATAATATGTTTTACCAGAAAATGTAGGGATATTTCTAATATCGTCCATATATTTATTTAATCCCTGAGCCAGTGCAATAGCATCATCTCTACTTAGAGGAGAATATAATCCAGCTATAAATGTCACGATAAATATCATAAATGTGATAGGCATAAGTTTTAATCTAAGAGAGTTACTTAATACCTTTTTCTTTTCTTTCTCCTCATTTCCGATAAACAATCTCTATACACCCACTATATTGAAATAAACGTTATTAAAAACATTTACTATATTCACAATTTCTCATTATTCAGAAAGAGATTTATTCATCCTTATATTAGATAAATGTTTCTTATATTCTTCAATGATATTTATCCCGGTACTGGTGCCTATTCTATCGACTCCTAATCCTATATAAAGCAAGGCTTCTTCATAATGACGTATGCCTCCGGCAACTTTTATCTTCAATCCATTCATCAAATTTTCCTTTATAATCATTACATCATGTATATTTGCTTTCCCAATAAACCCAGTATTCGATTTAATATAATCTACCCCAATTTCTCCAAGCATTTTTGTGGCAATAGCTATCTCATCATCTGAAAGCAAAGCTGTTTCGATAATAACCTTTAATATCTTATCATTACGATGTACAATTTTTAAAATAGATTCTATTTCACTGTGTATATAATCATATCGTCCAGACTTAAACATACCTACGTTCATAACCATATCTATTTCATCCGCCCCGTCTCTAATAGCTTTCTCAGTTTCTCTTATCTTAGCCTCCATACTAATATTTCCTAAAGGAAAACCTACAGTACTAATCACCTTTATGCCACTATTTTTAAGAATTTTCGAGACATAACTCACATAGCATGAACTCACACAAATACCGATAAAATTGTATTTCAATGAATTTAGACAAAACTTTTCGATATCTTTTAAAGTTGCATCAGGTCTTAATAGAGTATTATCAATCCTATGCGCAAGCTCTTCAACAGAAATCTTGGGAAAATACATACAATCACCTATCATAATTAAACTAGTATGTAATCATTTTAAAATATTTAATAACACAGCTTAAATAACTAAAATCAATATTATAGTGAGGTGATCATATGAAGCCTGTAAATGAGGTAGGCATAGTAGGATATGGCGGATACATACCTATGTATAGGATTAGAGATGAAGAAATAGGAGAAATATGGAGTAAGGGAACTAAAAAATTTCCAATAAAAGAAAAATCTGTACCGGGGTTGGATGAAGATGTAATAACAATGTCTGTAGAAGCAAGCTGGCAGGCTCTTAAAGTAGCGCAGATAGATCCGAAATTTATTGAAGCAGTCTTTATAGGAGCTGAAAGCCACCCATATGCTGTAAAACCTTCTGCAACAGTTGTAGCTGAAGCAATAGGCGCTACACCTAAATTAATTGCAGTAGATATGGAATTTGCATGTAGAGCGGGTTCAACGGCAATGCAAAATATTATAGGATTAGTTGGAAGTAAAATGATAAAATATGGTCTTGCTATAGGGGCTGATACTGCTCAGGGAAGACCTGGAGACGAGTTAGAGTATACAGCAGCTGCAGGAGCAGCCGCATTTATAATTGGCCCTGGAGACGAGAGCGTAGCTATATTTGAATCTACTTATTCCTATGTTACTGACACACCCGATTTTTGGAGACGTGATGGAGAATATTATCCAAGACATGGACTAAGGTTTACTGGTGAACCGGCATATTTTAAACATATTATTTCTGCAGCGAGAGGTTTAATGGAAGAGAGTGGATTAAAACCTGATGATTTCGATTATGTAGTTTTTCATCAACCAAATGTAAAGTTTCCTTTAAGAGCTGGGAAAATTCTCGGATTTAGCAGGGAGAAGATTCTTCCAGGACTTCTTTCAAATGTTATTGGAAATACGTATGCTGGATCTTCACTCTTAGGATTAATTGCAGTATTGGATGTAGCTAGTCCTGGAGACAGAATATTAATGGTTTCATTTGGCAGTGGGGCTGGTTCTGATGCGTTTAATATAGTTGTCACTGATAAAATTTCTAGAAGAAGTAAAAAAACATCTTTATCAACCTATATTGAGAGAAAGAAGTATATTAACTATGCGCTTTATGCAAAGTTTAGAAGGAAAATTAGATTGAGGTGACTTTAATGAATAATGTATATATCATAGGTACAGGTATGACTAAAATTAGTGAACATTGGGAGAAGTCATTAAGACAGCTTTTAGTTGAAGCTGCATTGAAGGCTGTAGATAATGCACTAATATCTTTAAAGGATATTGAGGGCATATTTGTGGGAAACATGTCTTCAGGATATCTTCAGGGACAGGAACATTTGGGGTCACTTTTAGCGACATGGTTAGGTATACCAGGTGTGGCTGCATGTAAGGTCGAGGCTGCATGTGCAAGTGGTGGTGTAGCATTTCATCAAGCAGTATTATCAGTAGCTTCTGGACTCTATGATTGTGTATTAGCCATAGGGGTTGAAAAAATGTCCGATGTAGTAACTAATGATGTTACATCTGCACTTATAATGGCAGACGATCAGGAATATGTCGCTGGTATAGGTGCAACCTTTGTAGGATTAAATGCATTAGTTTATAGAGCATATATGGAGCGTTATAACGTTAAACAGGAGGATATAGCATTATTTCCGGTTCACTGTCATAAATATGCTCAATATAATCCATATGCGAGGTTTAGGAATACTATCTCAGTCGAAGATGTATTAAATTCTCCACTTATAGCTGATCCAATAAGATTATTAGATTCTTCACCTACAGGTGATGGCTCGGCTGCTGCAGTTCTTTGTTCAGAAAACTTTTTAAGAAAAATTGGTAGGAGGGACGAGTTAGTAAAGGTTTTGGCTTCAAGCGTTGCTACAGACACGTTTAGCTTAAATGATAGGGATGATTTAACTACATTATATGCGTCTAAAATTGCTCTAAAGAAAGCTTTAAGAATGGCTAATATCGATATTAATCAAATAAATTTAATGGAGGTTCATGATGCGTTTAGTATTCTAGGGGTGATTCATCTCGAGGATCTTGGATTTGCTGAAAAGGGTAAGGGTGTAAATTTAATTAAAGAGGGCCAGATAGAGTATGATGGAAGAATACCTACAAATATTTCTGGTGGACTTAAAGCCAGAGGACATCCGATAGGAGCTACAGGTATATATCAAATAGTTGAGGTTACGAGGCAATTGTTAGGTAAAGCGGATGCAAAACAGGTTCCAGACCCCACTATTGGTTTAGCTCAAAATGTTGGTGGAGTGGGTGGGACTATCTCAATAAATATTTTAGGTAAGGTGAGATAGATGGTGGAGAGTATTCCCCGTGTATGGAGGGAGAGAAAATATAAATATAGATTAATTGGATCAAAATGTAGTGACTGTGGAAAAATATTTTATCCACCGAGGACTGTTTGTCTAAAATGTGGGTCAAGGAATTTAGTTGAAGTCGCCCTGGCAAGGACCGGGAGAGTTTTTTCATATACAGTAATAAGGTCGCCTCCAAGCGAATTTACCTTATATAAGCCATATATTGTAGCTTTAATTGAACTAGATGATGGGGTGAGAATATTAAGCCAGCTAACCGATGTAGAACCCGAAGATGTTAAAATAGGAATGAGGGTAAAAGCTGTTTTCAGAAGATATAAGGAGCAAAGTGAAAGCGGTGTAATAGAATATGGAATAAAATTCACTCCACTCAAATAATTTTTATTAAACTAATGCTCACTTAAATTTTTCTATATATGATATAAAGAATCCTGTTGAGGAGTGTAGATGTGGAAATAATCGTCTAATATTCCTACTGAAATTATATTTTTTATAACCATTTACTCCAAGTACTTTTGGCCTTACCAAGTTTATTCCATATTTCTCGATAGCTTTTTTTATAACTTCTTCTCCTTCCTCAGGAAGATAAGAGCATACGGAATAAACAATATTCTCATTGTTTTTTATAAAATTCTCTAATAATTTCCATTGTACAATGGTATGTCTTAAAATATTCTCCTCCTTTTCTAGAATTATTCTTAATGCGGGATCTTTTCCTATAGCACCACTATTGCTACAGGGGGCGTCAATTAAAACCTTATCACCTCTCATCTTACCTAAATTACTAGAGTCAGCCAACACTATATCCACATTTCTTACATTCATCTTATTTAAAAGATTTTTCATCTCATAGATCCTCCTTCTAGAAATATCAATTGCAATTACATATGCCCTATTATCTGCAAGTTGAGCTATTAAACTAGTTTTCATGCCCGGAGCCGCTGTAGCATCAATTATCACTTCTCCCTCAGCAGGATTTAAAGCATGTACAACAGCAACACTACCTTTATCTTGAATAATCACTTTAAATTCTCTAACTAACTTTAAAGTAGACAAAGGTACTTTGGATTTAACTACCTTATATAGTTCCGGGAAGTCTTTATCTTTTTCAATTATCACACCCATTTTCTCCAATTTTTTAACAGCTTTATCAATATCTACTTTTAATGTATTTATTCTAATCCACTCTGTAGCTTTAAGGTCCTTCTTAAATACTTTTTCTGCTTCTTCTTCTCCAAGAAGCTCTACTAATCGTTTTGCAATAAATTTTGGGTATGAGTATTTTATACTTAAAAATTTTATCTTATCCTTTCTATCCACCAATTCCTCAACACTTATATCTTTAAATTCTCTGAGTATTTCTATTAAATATCTATCTAGTAATCCCCCAGCGTCATAAATTACTTCTCTTAACCTATATCCTTTTCTTAGCAACCCAAATGCTATTCTAAACGCACATTTTTTTCTTAAAGATATTTTTCTAAAATAATTTTTATTTAAAATCAGGTCTGCAAGAGAATAGCTAAATAATGCTGTTCTACAATATTCATATGATTGAGAAACTATTTCTCCCCCACGTATAGAGGATTTAGTCAACGCCCTTTTGAAAGATTTTTCAAGGGATAAACCATTTTTTTCGATATATTCTAATGTATATACAGCTATTCTAAAGGCTATTCTCATATTATTCACGTTGCATTTATATGCATAGATGCGTTCTCACGCATATGTATCTTTATGCAGCAAATACTTTTAAATTATTACATGAATCATTGATTTGATTAATATGGCTGGTGAAAAGCCAAGCTTATTTAAATATGCTATAACGGCTTTATTAATATTTATATTATTAAGGATCTCTATAATTCTAACTCTCATCATAATATCGATATATTTTTTAACAAAAAATAGAGAGAGTGTTGCAAAAATATTTTCGAAGAAAATTAACTATAAAAAACATTTAGAAATACTTTTTTCAGTAAAAGATAAGCCTATTAAAAAGCTGATTGAAGTAAATTCGGTTAAAAAGAAGTACATTGTAAATAGAGGTGATCCATACTTTTTACTTGTAGACGGATTTAAAGTTACAGCTATATCAATAATAAGTTTAAATCAAAATTTAATGGAGAGTAATATTGTTAATCAAATTATATCTATAACTGCTATGCTAAACTGTGACGTAGATTTAATAATTTCCTTCAAAAACAAGGATAAGTATGGTGGAAAACATGATATGAAGAATTACATTGTCCTAAAATACACAACCTATGCCTTAAGATTATCTAGAGAGAAGGTTTATGAAATTAGGGCAAAAATTCTTGCAGCACTAAAACAGACATTAGATTTAATTTATACTATTGATCCCCATACTATTATCTCTATCAAAGACAATTATATAGAGGATGTTATAAATGTATAAGCAGGTAGATGGTCTAAGACTTGGGATAGGGAAAGTTGTTGACAAAGAGTTCGAGTATAATAGAAATATATTAAATCTAAATATGGGGGACACTATAATTTTATCTTTAATAGTATCAAACTTAATGGAAATAAACTGTAAATTCATATTAATAGACAGTAGTGGATTATATCAATATTTTTCTTCGGGCCAAATAAAGAAATATATTATAGGCTGGAACCTGGCTTTACCTTTAGAGATAATTGAGAAACATATTGGAGAGAAAAACATATTATTTGATATTTATACAAATATTTTCTCAATATTATTAAATATGGACAGCTATGAGAGGGTTATATTACAGAATATATTATTAAAGATACTTACAAAAAGAAGTAACTTAATAGAGGATCTGAGAAGCGAACTAGAGAGTCTATTATATTTATCTACATATAGTATTAGAAAAAATTTTATCGAAAAATTTCTATCCATACTAGATATATTTACTCATAGTTTTATCTCCGTTACCTTCCCATTGCAGGGTCAGATAGGCAGGTATTAATGAAGATGGAAAAAATATAGAGGTGCTTAAAAATATAGATAAGATTATCGATATATTAGGGTCT
>CAZKAY010000013.1:0-32354 GCA_964550975.1 uncultured Thermoproteales archaeon
ATATTTCATCAACTCCCTCCTCTCTTAAAGACCTGACAGTTGTTAATACTATTTCGGTAGCAATTTTTTAGCCTCCTCATATAATGGTTTCCCAACACTTAGATGTTTACTGCTTACAATGAAGGGCATACCCTCAAGATCCATTGAAACATACACACGCATATATTTACACCAATTAAAATAGCATATATCCAGCTAATATAATACTGGCTACAGCAAAGTTAGTGAACGCAAAAGTAGCTACTGGCGATGAACATTTTAAAGATCTGATTAACAAGGTTATAATAATAAAATAAGATTTAAGTTATTGTTATCATTTATCTTATACATGATTATAGGTGTTGGTTCAAGTAATCCTGTAAAAGTTTTGGCTGTAAAAACTGTTTTCAACAAGATCTTCGGTAAAAATATTTCTGTGAAAAGTATCAGTGTTAAGACTAGTATAGGTCCGCAACCGATGTCTTTAAATCAGATAATTATTGGTGGAATTGAAAGAGCATTAAAGTCTTTAGAATATTTTAATGCAGAATACGGTATTGGTATTGAGGCTGGCTTTTATAGGGTTCCAGCAACCATTACAGGTTTTCTTGAACAACAAATATGTGTTATAGTTGATAGAGAATATGGAATGACTATTGGTGGCAGTAGTTCATTTGAATTTCCTCCAACGGTTTTGAAGAAAATATTTAGTGGAGAAATTAGGGAAGCTGAAGAGGAAATTATTAGGATTACTAATATAAGTAGTATTGGTGAAAAACAGGGTGCCGTAGGCTTTCTAACGCGAAATATAATTACAAGACTCGATTTATCAATTCAATCAGTTCTTATGGCTCTTATACCTAGAATTAATAGGAGAATATATAATGTAGAATGGCCTAATGCTAAGAAGATCTTAGAAAAAATGAAAAAACTATAATATCTTACTTAGACTTAACACTATCTCCTCATATTTTTTAGATAACTTTTCATATCTTTTATTATTTTCAATATTAGGCGTAAATGTCCCTCGTATCTTTACCATTTTTGAAACAATTTCGTCAATGCCTTTTCTCAAACAACTTGACATGGCTAGTATAGCTGAACCTAATGCAGAATCCTTTTCCTCCACAACCTTTACTTCTCTTCCAATTACATCTGAGATTATCTGCATAAATAGATTGTTTTTTGACGCCCCACCGCTTATCCTTAAATCTTTGAAAAAAACATTTGTTGTATTTTCAACAGCATTTAGCAATAATTTAAGAGTATATGATGAGGCTTCTAAGAGGCTTCTGAAAAGATGCCCAGGTTTAGCGTTTATCTCACTTAGACCTATGAAAAACCCCTTTAACCCAGGGTATGATTTAGGAACCCTTACACCATACCATTCACTACATGCAATTAGTCCTTCTGAACCTATAGGGACATTTAATACCATATCTGTAAGTTCTTCAATACTTATACCTATCAATCTACTGATAGCGTCAAAAGAAGTTGTGCCTGCATTTGTAAATCCTCCAGCAAGATATAGATTATTTAGAAATGCTTTATAATAAAATCTTTTCTTAAGATCTGGCACCAATTTATCTACAACTGCATGTAGTGTTAGTGTTGTACCGATTGTTACATTTGCCTGACCAGATTTGATGGATCCAGAAGTAATGTCACCTGCACTTGCATCGGTAACACCATTAACTATGGGTGTTCCTTCAGGTAAGCCGGTTTCTCTAGAAGCTTCTTTATTAACATATCCGATTATCTCACCAATACCTTTTATTTCCGGCATTATGTTTATATCAATACCCATATCTCTATAAGCTTCCTCTAAGTATCCTAATTTATCTAGTAATGCACTTGATTTTCCAGCGATATTTGGAGAAGTAACAATATTCCCAGAAAGCTTATATACGAAATAGTCGCTCTCATGAAGTATTTTATATATATTCTTAAATTCACTAAAATTATTTTTAAGCCATACAAGCTTTGGTAAAACCATTTCAGGTGTTATAGGTAAATATTTTTCAAACATTTTTGCTGCATTACTTTTCTTCCTCAATATTTTCGCCTCCATTATAGCCCTTCTATCATTATACATAATAAAGTTGTGTAGCGGATTTCCATCTCTATCTATTGATGTAAATGTACCGCTCGTAGCATCTATACATATGCCATTTACTTTACCTACATATTTCATTTTATTTAAACAATTTTTTACACGAATCCAAAGTTCTCTAGGATTTCTTTCAACAAAATTTTCCTTTAATTTTATTGTTAAATCATATATTGGTATAGTGGATCTTTCAACTACCTCACATTTATCTGAAATAATTATGGCCTTAATATTTTTAGTCCCAACATCTAGACCGAGAAAGTAATTCAAAATCTCATCCCATTATATTATACTTAACTATAATATTTTAAATTTATTTGATTATTGTTTATAAACATAGAAAGAGAATATATTGATTCACCTATGTCTATTGATAAAATATTATTCCAATAGAAAGGAATAGATTATGAAAAATATTCATAAGAAAAGGATGCAATTAAAAGTCTTGTAGATATTTTAGATAAAGTATTAGAATAAACTGATAAGACTCAGGTATATTGGTTTTCGTCGAGCTTAAAGATGGCGAAAATATATTTAGCAACATTCGAGTTACTATATAAGAATGAAGAAAATGAAAGTAGGATTTCCAATTGAAAGATAAGGTATATGAATTTAGCCTATCATGATGTAGATAAGCATAAGATTCTAGTTTATCTTCGAGATGTAGTACGGATTAGTTGAAGGATGCATACCGATAAGAAATGATTAATTTTATCTTAGAGAGACTTTATAAAATATAGATAGAGGGAACTTAATGGCGGTTGTAGAAAAAGAAGTTATTAAGAAAATTGAGAAAGAAAAATCGAGCTTTCCGTCACACACGATTATAGTTTCTTTTAATAATAGAAATAGAGTTGTAATATCGGTCCCCGAGATACTCGGGTTCGGCGTAATATCTCTAACTATAGAATATGTTAAAAGAAGTTTGGTTAAAAGATCTGTAACCTTTCTCGGACTAAAATGGATTTGCAGTAAGAGAAAATATTTTCTAATAATAATTTTAGTAGAATTTGAAAAAGATAAAGCGTTTAATCAAGCGAAAGAAATAGTGGAAATATGTGAAAAACAGGTGTCCCAGCAAAATTATATCATAACTATACTTTAGATATGTGATTTTTGTGAATGTATTTAAAAAATATGTTTTAGATGCATTTAACCAGATAGCTGAAGGATACACCCATTGGAGATCTCGTCCATGGAGTGAAGTAAAGGATATTATTTTGAAATATATTGATGGGAAAAGGATTCTAGACATTGGATGTGGTAATGGAAGACACTCTTATTTTCTATTAGAAAGAAAGATAAATGTAGTTGGTGTAGATGCATCCATAAATATGCTTAAAAAATATTTAGAAAAAGTAGATTTTAATGTGAAAGTCTTTTTAGATCTTGTAAATGCCGATGGCAGAATGCTTCCATTTAGAAATAATATTTTTAGTGGAATAATATGCATAGCTGTACTTCACAATATTCCGAAAAGAAGTAGTAGAATCAAATTTTTATCAGAATGCCGAAGAGTTTTAATATATAAGCATTTTGCCATAATAACGGTATGGACAATTTTTCAGCCAAAACTTTTATTGAAAACATTTATACATAAACTTAAATATAGATGGGAGTTTGGAGACATATATATTCCATGGAAAAGAAAGGGGAGAAAAATATATAGATTCTACCACCTTTATAGAGGCAGGGAATTTAAAAAAGATTTAAAGTTAGCCGGATTTAACATATATTTGTTTAAGAAAATAGATTCTAGAAAACTTTTAAAAAGAAATTATCTAGTTATAGTATATTAGACTATCCTGCTCCACCGGATGCACAAGCACATGCACATGACACACATGCACAAGCACATGCACATGACACACATGCACAAGCACAGCTGGAGGTTCTGAAAACCGGTTTTGATTCACCTCCCTTACCCCCAGTAATTGTTCTAGTTATCTTATCTGCTACATCCACTATAGTATTAGCTATAGCTGCAGATGTCTGTTCAAGCGTAGTCGCTATATTATCCGCAACATCTACAATATTTACTGGTTCTCCACCATGTCCACGAGTTGTAGGCAGATTCCAATACCAGTACTGAGGTGGCATATAGATTATTGTTGGATATATTTCTTCGCTCTTCTCCCTAAACTTGGGATCAAGCATAAGCCAATCGACATTTTCATCGAATTTTTTAAATGCTAAGTCAGGTGTACCAGCCCTTTTAACTTGATCCCAGGCCCTTTTCACGATATTTTCGTAGTATTTCTTTGTTTCAATATATGAATATCCTCTCAGCTTTCTACTTAAAGTTCTATCTATTAACATAAGCGTATTTGCAAGACAGTTTTTATCTAAACTTCCATCCTCTTTAATACATTTTAAAAACCTTCTCTCATAGTATCTAAGCCTCACCTTTGATTCAACCTTCTCTAATAATAATGGTGCAGTAGACTTTATTCTTACAACACCCTTCTTTAACGTACTAAACAATATCATTGTCAAAACTTTTTCATAGGGTAACTCTAATAGATATGCTGCTTCAACGGCAGTTAAACCCTTTCTAGGCCCTAATCCCTCTATAGCGAATCTTGGTGAAACATAACTTGACTTACCTCTCAACTGAGAACTAACTATAGATATAATTATGAATATTATAAAGAAGATTATACAGCATCCGAATTCCCCTAATCCAACTATAAAATTTATTATTTGATCCCATATATCTGGTTGTTCTGGTTGAACAATGTTTTCAACATATTTTTTAGGAAATGATACTCCTATCTCAAATATATCTTTTAAATCATATCTCTCCCAATATAATACAATCCTATTATTTTCGGTAAATATGTTATCATAGTTTGGATAATTTTTCACCTCACCTTTATTTACTCCCTCTGGTAAAATTATCTTTATTTTAAATTCCTTTGTAACAGTATATTCTCCAGAAGATAGCTTCCATGGATAAAATTTTAATATGAAACCAGCATTACCCGGATTTTCCTTATCCTCATATATATGACGTCTAAGAATTATTTTGAGTAAAAAAGTTCTAGATTCACCACTATAGATAGGCTTACTTGGCGTAAGATATACATAATACTCGTTCTCAGATACTCGCTTTTCGTAGCTTATGAGCGCCCCAGTCTCTATCTCTCTTGCCTCAATAACATCAAAATCCGGACCAAATATTCCGACCGAAAGATATCTTCTAATAGCACCTGAATCAACTTTTACAGTAATATTATAGGTTATATGCATACTTCCATCTTTCTCCACATAATCTACCACATGAAGCTTCACTATATGATATATCAGTGTCTGTCCACATGTATTTTGAAACTGAGATATTATAAGCAATATTATTATGAAAACAAATATTTTACGATACATTGACATCAATGAAATAATATTCTACTTCCATATATTGTTTTTCATAATGAAATAAATAGAACTATTATTATAATTATATTGAAAATATATGTTTAGAGTAAAATCCAGTATTTTTTCCGATATTTTAACCGGGAAAGATATTGTATTGAAAATCGATAATGTAGTGTTTGAAAAAATTTTGAGACATATTAGAGAGGAGTATCCAAATGAAGCTTGTGGAATAATGGTTGGAGATATAGATGGATTATATATTGTTAGGGAGGTATATAGGCTTAAAAATATCCTAAATATAAAATATAGATTTTGGTTTGATATACATGAATGGATTGAGAAAATAACATATGCTAGAAAAAAGGGATATAAATATATTGGAGTATATCACAGCCATAGCAATAGAAGCATATTACCATCTCTAAGCGACTCTGAGAGAATGCTCGAATGTCCTGGAGAAATATGGTTGATAATATCATATAATATCGGAAATATTAGATATGCTGCATGGACTATACTAGGATATGAATTAGGATTGACAAAAATAAATATTGTTTAAATTACCATATAGGTTGTTCCTCTAACTTTATAGTTGCACCACAATATGGACATTTAATTATATCCATACTTTTAGATGGATCTGGTGGCGGAAGCACTGCACCACATCTTGGACATTTTAGCTCTTCTGCTAAAATTTTCCCACCGGGCTCCCATTTCACCGTAACTTTATATATTTTCGGTGCAGGCTTCATACTATACAGAATTATCCCCCCTCCCAATCCAATTAAAGGCACTGCTACAAATAACCTTGAAATATCTTTAACGGCCGCTATAAGAAATATTACACCTAGGCCAAGCAGCACTAAAGCAACTAATATTAAAAAAGGTTTTATATTCATCTAGATCACATTTATAAGATATTTGAAAATAGTTATTAAGTTTACTATTTAGTTGCCCTCGTCAAATTCAGTTCCTTTAATAATATATATGGTGCATAGGTAGGTATACTTACCTCCCACCAAATAACCGGCCATTTCTTCCTAGTCATTCCCTGAATATTTTTCAAAAGATTTAGAAAGCTATCGCTTATCCTTAATCCTCTAACAGCATTTATTATCTCCCCATTTTTTATATAAAATACACCATCTCTAGTAATCGATGAAAATATTCCCTCCCTAATATTCTGATATCTCGTATACCAATTATTTGTAATATATATTCCCTCCTTTATCTCATTAAATAATTCCTCCTCACCATGTTCTCCTCCATCTATAATTATGTTCCATGGACGCGGAAAAATCCATCCAGCATTTCCAGTAGAATTTACACCAAACTTTTTAGCTGTCCTAGTATTATGCAGATATCCTTTCAAAACACCCCTTTCTATCAAAACATTTCTCTGAGTAGGTACACCCTCGTCATCAAACATAGTTGAACCAAGTCCTCCAGGCATTCTACCATCATCGATTAGATTTAATATGTCTGATGCAACCTCTTTATCCAGCTTATCAGTGAAAAAGGATACTTTACCAATTATACTGAATGCAGATAAATTATAGGCAATATAGTTAAATAAATTTCCGACGACTGTTGGATCAAGTATGACCATATATCTTCCAGGCTTTCCCTCGACAGCCTTCTTAGCCATTTTAGCTATTCTTCCTGCTCTTTCACCAGCTAGAATAGGATTAAATCCATCTAAAGTCCTCGAACACGAAATACCTTGTCCAGAAGACATTGAATCACTAAACCCTCTTACAGTAATAGATATTCTCGTACCTTTATCACTTGCCTTTACATCTCCAGATGTAAGTAGGAGTTTTTCTCCTATACCTGCATTTAATACCCCCGCAACTCTCTTTGCACCACTATTTAATGCCGCATTTATTGCATCGTATACTTTTTCAGTTAAATCTTCTTCCAATATTCTTTCATCAAAACATTTTTCAATCACACTATATTTGAACCGCTCCTTTGGAAGAGATACGTAGTCTTCTAGGGGCTTAATATATTTAGCAGATTTTAAAAGGTTTCCAACTACATTCTCTATATTTTTCTCAGAAAATTCATTTATACCTGCCATTAATATTCTATGCTTGTATCCGATGTAAATTGACGCCCCTACTTCAACCCACTCCTTCGATACAACTATCTCATTATTCGTAAATCTAATCATTTTAGATATAGATTTACTTACTCGTATAGCTATGTCATCTACATTATATTTCTCTATAATTTTATAGATCCTATCTCCAATTGAATATATATCCATATAAATCACCTATAAGGATATACTTAACCTAACGTTTCTCAACCTGATGCTCGGACCACCAAACCATACAGGTACACCTTGACCGGGATCCCCCTTACCACACGTACCTGGATAAAATTTTAAATCCTTACCCACGGCATCTATACTTGAATAAAGTCCTCCAGTAGTTATCTCTAATGCAGGATTTTTAACCAGTCCCTTAATTTCACCATTTTCGATTAAATATGCCTCTAATCCAACATATCTCTGACTCCATCTACGATCATCTATATTCCATTCCATATAGCTCTTAATGTAAACTCCCTTATGAACATCCTCTATAAGCTCCTCTAAGCTATAGTCTCCTGGAACAAAATATGTGTTCGCCATCCTAATTATCGGCTCCCTATTATATGAAGATGCCCTGGCAGATCCATTGCTATTCACACCAAATATTGCTGCCGTCTCCCTATTATGTAAAAACTCATTTATATATCCATTTTTAAATAACTCTCTCTTCCTAGCCTTTACACCTTCATCATCATATAGATAAAATCCATAGGATTTCGGTATTGTAGGATCATCACATATATTTACAAGACTGGTTCCAATACGTTTCCCAAGCATATCTGGCTTCATATAAGACTCCCCTGCCTGTGCAGCTTCTCTACCCATAATTCTATCAGCTTCACTCGGATGCCCACAGCTTTCATGAACCATCAATCCTACAACTTCGCTTCCAAGAACTATGTCTAAAGATTCGTTTATAGGAGGTTTTGTAGCTTTATCTAATATTTCTTGCATCTTCTTAGCCTCCTCCATTAAATATTTTTCCGGTTTTTCATCCCTAATTAACTCCCATCCAACTGTACCTGCAAATGAACTCCGTCTATAAACACTTCCTTTACCAGGCTTGAATGCGATAATACTATATGAAATATAGGTGTCCATTCTTTTTCCTTCAACCACTATGCCTTCGCTATTTATAAAACGTTTTTCGAGAAAACCTGTAGAAAAATTATATGATCTTGATGGGAAGATACCTATATCCTTTAGAATACTATCAAATACTTTAAATAGTTCTATTTTTTCCTCAAGAGATACGTCGAAGGGATTTTGCTTAAATTTAGATTCCCATTTAGCTGAAACCAGTTTCTCCTCAGACATTTTTATAGGTTTAGTTACATGTTTAGAAGCATTTTTAGCTATCTTTACAGCATCTCTTACAATTCTCTCAACATTGTTTTTATCTAATATATTTGTAGAGGTAAATGCAAGTCCACCATTAACTAAAACCCTTATACCAATACCATAGCTAATTCCATATCCATATGCCTCAACCCTACCATTCCTGTAGAGTATATTTGAAGTATATCTTCTCTCTATCCTAGCTTCAGCATACTCTGCACCTAATTTATTGGCTAAATCAACTGCATAGAATTCTATCTCCATACAATTACCCATATATTACTATCTAATAGGACTAATTTATTTTTCCATGTTTAGAGACCGTCCAAAATATTTAGGAGGGATTCGCTTATATTAATTTATGGCTATAAAGTTTAGGAGAAAGCAAATCTATAAAAATAGTTAAACATGCTACATTTTGGGATTAAGCCTCAGAAATATGCTGAAACTCTAGGAATATGGTTAAGAGAGCCCATAAAGCTATAAGGAGATGGATTAAGAAACTAGGCTAAACCTATATATGGATTGCAAATTGGACGGCCTTCATGGTTTGAAAACGAATATATAGATGTGTAGTATATAACTATAGCTAATCTTATTTGGTGAACTATATGGGGCAACTTGGATAAAGCTAAATAAAATAAATATATTTTTAGAAAAAATAGGAAGATGTTTATTTTCATTGCTAGTAGATTTAGGTGGATTAATTGCAGGTATACTATTCTCTTCAAGTATAGCTATTCTTAATAAGGATGGCTGGATTATATCAATTTATCCAGCAATATTATCTATGCGTGGAGTTATCAGCGGAATCTTTTCCGGAAAACTCAGTACCTCACTTCACTTAGGTATAATATATCCATCGTTTAGAAAAAATAGTGAAGAATTCTATCATCTAATAGCATCTATAGCTACATTAATTTTCATCGGGACAATTTATATTTCATTTATATCCATACTATATAATTTTCTTGTAGGCAGGATTTTTAATCCTATATTTCTATTTAACATAATTTTTACAAATATGTTTCTCTCATTTATAATTATTTCACCAATTACAATTACAGTAGCCTTTCTCTCATATAAATCTGGATTATTGGATCCAGACTATATATTATATCCGGTAATGTCTACCATTGCAGATATAATTGTAACATTAATTTACGTTACCTCAATAAAAATCCCATATACTTATACCTATATTCCAATATTTATTGAGTTTATCTTCGGAGTAATAATACTTTTAACCTATATAAGATATAGAGAAGAAGACATGTATCGTAAAATGCTTAGAGAAACCATTTTAACATTATTGATAGTGTCAATAATAGTGGGAATTACAGGTCAAGTACTTTCAAAGATCCTTACCATTATTGGATATATGGTGGAGATAGTTTTAATTTACCCAGCTCTAATCGATACTGTAGGAGATGTTGGGTCAATCATCGGATCAATTGCTACGACTAGACTGGCCTTAGGAACGATTGGAGGAAGATTTAGGGATATAAAGAATATGGTTACTGAGATAACGGCATCACTACTAGCATTAATAATAATGTCTCTAACATATTCAATTATATCACAAATATATATAGGACTGTCCATTAGTAAATTATTTAAAATAATTATGGTGGTAATGGCAGGAATAGTTTCCGCTGGAATAGTGATGATATCCATATCCTATTTTATAGCTATAGTGACGTTTAGGTTTAGACTGGATCCAGATAATTTTGTAAATCCAATTGAAAGTTCGATTGCAGATACAATTACGACAAGTTTTCTAGCATTATCAATAATTCTTTATAACTATCTTATATAATATTTTTACTCACTTCTTCTTATAAAAATTCTCCCATAAAGTATTATTGATATAAGTATAATTAGAGTTATTAAAAGTAATATTATTGTTAAAAATCCTCCATAGGTTCCCCAGGAACCAACTATAGGTATAGGACCAATAAGTATTATAAATCCGCCACTACTCTCTCCAACCCCTCTAACCGACACTAAAAATGTCGTTAAAAATCCTATAATAATTAATGCAATGCCAATTATAAATAAGATATCTAACATATTTTTCAAAAAATCACCTCATAAGGAATAATATGAGTGGAAGTATAAATATTATGAGTGCAAGTATAGTTAATATTATGCTTAGTCTTACAATATCTTTATCACTTCCAAATATAATTGGAATAGGTCCTATTAATATTACTCCTCCAGTCTTAGCTTCAACCCTACCTCTAAGCATTTTTAATATAATTGATATAAATATCAGCATAGATCCTAAAAAAATTAGCAATAATCCTATTTCAAACATCAATATAATCCCCTAGTATGGAGGAGGAGTCGGAGTCGGCTGAGGCCTATAACCGTAATATCCGCTTCTTCTAACTTCTTCTACAGCCTCATCTGTAATAAATTTTACTGAAGTCGCTATAGCTCCTATTACGGCTATAAATGTTCCAATTAAGACTGTCACTGTAACTATTACTCCAGAACCCAATAATGTGGACTGAAGAGTGGATATATCTGGGGGAGTTCCAGATAATAGTGAGGAGGAGATTATTGATAAAACACCTATTGTTGGTAGTATAGCTATAACTATGCCGATAATATACCATATTAATGTTACAAGGAATATTTTTAATGCAACTACGAAACTTCTGCTCCATGAAACCATATATTTCACCATTATATCTATATATAATATTTCATTAAATATACATAAATATATTTGTTAGGTCTAATAGATGGGAAAGTCGAGAAGAATTAAAGGAGTATATGTATTATTAATGAAAAGCCTAATAGAATTCGACTTAAATATAGGTATGCTTGGTAGACATAGGATCCCGAGAGGATATTTAATATACGTTGGCTCCGGTTTAAATGGATTATTAAATAGAATAGATAGACATTTTAGAAGAGAAAAGAAAAGAAAATGGCATATAGATTATCTTACAGTAAACCCCAATATAGTTATATTCAACGCTATATATGCTGAAACACGTGAGAAGATGGAATGCATCATATCCGAAGAAATATTTAAATCCGGATTTACTCCAATTATAAAAAAATTTGGTTCAACCGATTGTAAAAAATGTTTTTCACATCTATACTATAGTAGAAAAAATCCTACTCAAAATATTCTAAAAGTTTTTAGAAAAATCGGGTTAAAACCAATTCTTTGGAAAAAGATAAATAACTAATAATTATTATAGTTTGTGAGAGTAGTATGTTTATATTATCTGGTATACTAGGGTTAATAATAGGTATTATATTAATAATAATAGGAATATTAATACTCATATTGCTAGTTAAAATGTTTTTAATATTGCTTCCAGCAATCATCATCGCAGCGATAGTATATTTCATTACGGGGGATTTCTTTCTAACAGGAGTAGCATTTCTAATAATAGCAGTTATATCACTTATAAAGAAACTTTAAATCATCCTAGAAAATCTCTTGGATCTGGTGTAAGTTCATCCTGAATATACTTTATTTTATCGATATCTCCTGCCAGGATAAACTCTATTATCTTTTCATGAACCCTCGCTCTCCTATCCCAATCTAGGTATTCAGCGGTCTTCCTAGCATTTTTCCTTAAATCTTCTATATCGACACCATTATAGTTTCCCTTATATACTTGATATATCTTATCAGCAGACTCAACTATATTGTATGGATTTATCCATATCCCATTTAGACCATCTATAACTTTTTCTCTCAACCCACCCATACCTACTGCTGGAATTACTCCACATGCCATTGCCTCTAAATCAACCTGCCCCTGCGGCTCATATAAAGACGGAACTAATGCTACATCCCATTCATTAAACAATAAGACCTTGCCTCTACCAATATAGAATGTATTATCTATGTTAATCAGTTTATGCAGTTTCTTCTCTTCAATCTCCTTCTCTAATTGAAGATAATACGGATTATCTGGCCTAGTACTTGTAACTATATGAGCCCTTAGATTAGGTATTCTCTTCCTAAGCCTCTCCACCAAGCCTGGTAAAATATGGAATCCCTTTATAGGAGTACATCTCCCAATGATACCTATCGTAAAATATTCTTTTTCGATTTTAACTGGCTCATAGAAATCTGTATCAACTCCATGATATATCGCATATACCTTATGTTCTATACTCTTATAGTCTCCCCCATGCTTATTTATACCTATAAAATATTCTTTTCTATGAATCTTACTTACAGTCAATATTATTGAATCAACAAGCCTTCTCGCAATTCTATAACTTAATGTGAACTCTAAATCCCTTATAATCCTTTTACCAGTATAGAAACCTGAGCCCTGAATCAAAAAATCACTCTCATCTATTTTATCATTTGTACCATTAAAGTTTTTATGTAAAACTCCTCCAAGCCTGCCTGGTTCAAATGAGTGTAAAATAATTTCCTGAGGCATGCTTGGATGAAGCCATGAATAAAATGCGCTTCTAGGTATAGACATCCAATCATTTGCTATAAATAGATCTGTTTTAGCCATTTTAAATGGAGATGGTATACAAGAATATTTTCTAAAGAAATATGGTGGAAAATCTATCTCATACTCATTTAGATAATCGTATTGAATTCCATAGTGCTCGAATAAATCGTATAGAAAACTTAATGCAGTTGCATTATCTATCTCGAATGACGGTCTTCTAATAATTATGCCCTTATAACTTTCTCTTACGGGTAATGCAGGATTTATCATCATCGCAAACGTCTTTACCTCATATTTTTTGGCAAGCCTACTAAAAAGACTGTCATGAAATGTTCCTAAACCGCCTACTGTTCCAGATCCAGCTTCATATGAATCAACTATAAGTCTAGTCATATAAATACCCTCTATTATTGCAAAATATTTAGTGTTAACTTATATTTAATATTATATCCTTATATTTAAATGGTGATAATAGATGAATAAACTTATCAGCGCACATCTTTATATATATGGTAGAGTTCAGGGTGTATTTTTTAGAGCTAGTACTAGACGTATAGCTTTAAAACTCGGATTAAAGGGATTTGTCAGAAATCTTCCAGACGGTAGAGTTGAAGCTTATTTTGAAGGAGAGGAAGAAAGGGTAAGAGAAGCAGTAGATTGGTGTCATCACGGTCCTCCTTGGGCTCTTGTGACAAAAGTTGAGGTAACTTATGGAGAATATACTGGAAAGTATAATGATTTTAGGATAATTTATTAATATCTATATGGTTAAAATAAATAGTAGGTGTAAAATATGTTTATAGGATTTTTAACTGGAGGACAGCTAGGTAGTTTATCAGAAACATTAAAATGGGCTGAGAAAAACGGATTTAAATCTATTTCAATTACCATTCCGTTAGGCAGCAAATTTATAGATGTAAGAGAAGCCGTATCTAATCCAGCTACCTATAGGAATACTATTAATTCAAGTAACGTAATAATATCTGCAATAGGTTTCTATGGAAATCCTTTACATAAGGATTTAGATACTCGTGCGAAGCATAAAAAACATTTTATAAATGTATTAGAAGCTGCATATAAGCTTGAAATACCTATTGTAACTGGATGGATTGGACTATATCCAGGAACTGTTGAGGAGAATATACGTGAATTTGAGAAAGAATGGCCTAATATAATAAAGATTGCAGAGGATAGAGATATAAAGATTGCTATAGAAAATTGTCCTGGAAATATAGCCTATAGACCAGATATATGGGAGAAATTATTTGAGGCGATACAGTCAAAAAATCTTGGATTAGAATTTGACCCTAGTCATTTAATATGTCAGTTAATCGATCCAATAGAAGTTGCCGATAAATTTGGTGATAGAATATATCATACACATATGAAGGATGCTGAGGTTATATGGTATAAGGTGAGATATAGTGGTATAAGGGCTAGAGGCTGGTGTCCCCATAGACTTCCGGGATATGGAGACTTAAACTGGGCTAAATTTATATCCGTTTTAAAGAAACATGGATATGATTATGCATTAAGTATAGAGCATGAAGACCCGTACTTCAAATATGAAGATGGACTACTATTAGCTAAAAAATACTTGGATAGATTTATATTGTAGGTGATGTTATGGTTAAACCTAAGGTATATGTTACAAGAATCCTGCCTCCACCAGGTCTAGAGATATTGAAAAAATATTGTGATATAGAGGTTTACCCAGAAAAATTTAAGGCGCCTCCAAAAGATGTAATAATCGAGCATGTCAGAGATAAAGATGCATTACTATGCCTATTAACAGATAAAATTGATAAAGATGTTATTGAATCTGCTCCAAACTTAAGAGTTATTAGTACATGTAGCGCTGGATTCGATCACATAGATCTAGAAACAGCTACCAAAAGGGGAATATATGTCACAAATACTCCTGGGGTATTAACTGAGGCTGTAGCAGATTTTACCTGGGCACTTATATTAGCCATAGCTAGAAGAATAATTGAAGCAGATAAAACTGTTAGAGAAGGTAGATGGAACATACCATGGTCTCCCGAATACATGCTTGGCTCAGCTATACATGGAAAAGTTTTAGGTATAGTTGGTATGGGTAAAATTGGGACAGCTGTGGCTAGAAGAAGTATTGGATTTAATATGAAAGTTATATACTATAGTAGGACCAGAAAACCAGATATAGAAAGAGAATTAAATGCAAAATACGTTTCTCTAGAAGAACTATTAAAGACAGCTGATATAATTTCGCTTCATGTGCCTTTAACAAAGGAGACATACCATTTAATCGGTGAAAGAGAGCTGAAAATGATGAAGAAAACAGCGTTTTTAATAAATACTGCTAGAGGAGCGGTTGTGGACGAGAAAGTTTTAGTTAGAGCGTTAAAGGAAAAATGGATTGCAGGTGCAGCATTAGATGTATTTGAAAAGGAACCCGTTGATCCAAATAACCCATTATTAAAATTAGAAAATGTTGTACTTGCACCACACATTGGTAGTGCTACATGGGAAGCTAGGTCTAAGATGGCTGAAATATCTGCGATAAATCTTATAAATGTATTGATGGGTAAAGAACCACTATACTTTGTTAATCCAGAAGTCAAAAAGATTAGACCTTTAGAAAAAGTAAAAATGATCTAAATTTTCTCATATTCCAATAGATTTATATCTGTAATCTCTGAAAACAACTTTCTTTTTTCATTTTCCTTCAAAATTCTAGCAGGCTGTCTAGGAAAACCTGCACCAATCCCCATTCTAGTTAAAACAGCTTTTACACTCGTGTGAAAACCATATCTAACCATTATATCTACTCCTCTACTCAACTTCTCTTGCAGCCTAAGTGCTTCATCAAGCTTTTTATCTCTATAAGCATTTAGCAATGCCAATATTAGTCTTGGACAAATATTTCCCATACCAAGTACACAACCACTGGCGCCTATAACTAAAGATGGTAGCAACAAATACTCTGACCCCTGAAATAGTTTTAACTCTTTTGTAGATAAGAGTATTTTATGGAAATATGTCATGTCTCCAGAGCTATCTTTCATCGCAAAAATATTTTTCATTCTTACAAGCCTTACAATTACATCTATATCTAGATTGTATCCGGTCGACTGAGGAATATTATATAACATTACCGGTATACGTGTCTCACTGCATATAGTCTTATAATGTTCTATAAGTGAAGATTTATCCGGCTTAAAATAATATGGAACTACGATTACTACACCATCTGCACCTATATCCTCAGCATATTTAGTCAATTCTAATGTATTTTTTGTAGAAGGATCGCCTGTTCCGGGTAGGACTGGAACCTTACCATTGGCTTCATCTACAACGATCTTCATAACTCTTTTTCTCTCGTCTAAACTCATCTTCGGCATCTCTCCAGTACTGCTGTTGGGGAAAAGTCCATTTACACCTGAATGTATAAGCCATTGTGTAATCTGCCTAAGTCCATCCTCATCTATCTCACCTTTATCGTTAAACGGTGTAATCATCGGTACTATAAGATCCTTTAACTCTCTCCTAATCATAGTCTCACAACTCCTCCTCTAAGGCTTGCCTCAATCGCAGCTAACCCAAACCTCAATGTTTTGAGACCTTCGTCTATAGGCACTTCTGATTCTAGATCTCTCAGAATGCATTGAATAAATTTCCTATCCTCATCAAAGTATGGATCATTTTTTGAATAAACTTCTAGATGCCCTTTATCTCTATAAATTATGCTTTTATCAGTTCCCTCAAGCTTTATCTGAAGATTTTTAGCGATAATCTCCATATCAACTCTATATCCATCTCTTTTAGCAGCAGAAGTATTTGTAATAACTCCTATAGCTCTATTCTTAAATCTTACAATAGTTGTTGCAACATCTTCTATAGTAAAATTCTCTAAATCATTAAACATAATAGTATCTATTTCAGCATATACTCTCTCTGGTTCACCGACTAGAAATCTAGCTAAATCATATATATGTGTAGCTTGCTCTATTATCTGGCCACCACTTTTATCCCTTCTACGCCACCAATGTGAAGGCCCTCCGACGACTCCGCCCCACCATCTACCTATAGCTAATCCTATTTGACCACCTTCCTCAATAAGCATCTTCTTAGCATATCGGATAGAATAAGCCTGTCGAAAATGATATCCTACCCAAGACTTTACACCAGCTTTCTCTACAGCCTCCCTCATCTTCAATGCAAGATCTAGGTTTAATGCTATAGGCTTTTCAATAAATATATTAATGCCTTTTTCTGCAGCCCTTACAACTTCATCTGAATGCGCATATGGGGGTATACATATCCAGACAGCATCTAAATCTTCTTTATCCAGCATTTCCCTCCAATCATTATAGGGCTTTAACCCATATCTCTCCGCAAAACTTTTAGCTTTATCAAAAACTATATCGGCAACAGAAACCATTTTAGCTTCAGATATATTTATAATTTTAGAGGCATGATGATTTGCTATACCGCCTGCACCTATAAATCCTATATTAACTTCATTCATTACACTTCACCAATAATCTTTTTAATATAGCTTAAGGATTTTCTCAAAGACTCTTCATGAGGTTCAGGAATTCTACATTCATATGCCATATAGTATTTATATCCACCCTCCTTTAATACTTTGAAAGGCTCTTTAAAATCTGTATGTCCAAATCCGGGAGCAAGTCTATTGCTGTCAGCTAAATGAATATGCATTAAATATTTTAATCCATGTTTTAGGCTTTCAGCTATATCTTTTTCCTCAATATTCATGTGAAAGAAATCGGCCATAATCCTTATACCATCTCCCCCGACTTCTTCTACAATAGATACAGCATCTTCGATTCTATTTAGGAAATGTGTCTCATATCTATTTAACGGCTCTAATAATATTGATGCCCCATACTCTAATGCATATTTATTGAGAATCTTTAGCTCTGATACTAATATTTTTCTCTCAACCTCTTTCACATCCTTATATAATGGATAAAGGTCCGGAAGTTTTGGTTTACCGAAAGTTGGTACAACTATTAATCCTACAGCGTTAAGCTCTCCTGCATATTTTAGTCTCTCAATTACACCTTTAATTGCGGTTTCTCTAACCTCTCTCTCTAATCCAAGCAGATCTCCTGGATATCCAGAGCAAATGGAAGATATCTTTAATTTAGATGTAGACAGGGCTTCTTTGATCTCCTTAATTCTATCGCCAAGATTTCTACCACCTAGTTCTACTCCATCTATGCCGATTCTCTCTCCGAAAACAATTTTCTCAAAAAAAGTTTTTCCAATTAAAAGCCCCTCTTGAAGCGAGATTTTCATATAAACACCATATAAATATTTGGACTAAAGGATTAATATATTTAAACTAAAGATATTTTGTTGAATAACATTTCTAAATATATTTTAAAGCTAGATAGAAAACAGTTAGTCCTCTTCCTAGAAAAATTCCTTCTTCTACAATTATTTTTAAATACCTCTAAGACCTCCACATACGATCTCTGAAACATTTCAACTACACATATATCTATAAATTTTTAGCATTTTTATTTACTTTGTTCCAAACCTATTTTTATATTTAAGATAGAATTTAAAAAGCTCTACTCCTATATATGAGTTGCAATATATTAAGGATCTCTACTAGCTAAAATTAAATTTAAATAAGATAAGGTACTCCTAGTTAAAAACATGATTTACATCGTCTTAGTTAAAATATGGGAATGGTGGAATTTTGAGGTATAGATTTCCTAAAAATGTGCTTAGAGAGAGATTAAAAAGATTTCAGAGAAGTATTAGTGATATAGGTATAGATGCTGTTATGCTTAGAACATTGTCTAGTTTTATATACTTTACTGGAGTTAAGTGGCTTAGGCCCGCGCTTTTAATTCCATCTAACGGTGATCCAATAGCATTTATAGCCATGAATGAAGAAGACGGATTTCTTTCTAGAACGTGGGTAAGGAATTTTATGACGTATAGTGATGGGGGAAGTCTTATAGCTAACGTTACAAGGACTATTAGAGAAAACGGTTATAAAGTTATAGGCTTAGAATACGGTATTGAACGTGATGCATATATTTTATTCTATGAAATGTTTAAACGATTAAATCCAAGAGTAAAGGTTGTAGATGTCAGCGGGATTTTAGCTGAAATGAAGATGATTAAAGATAGATATGAAATTGAATCTATACGTAAAGCTGGAGAGATTTGCTCCAAAGCCATGGAGAAAATACTGTCTATTATAGAGGAAGGTATTTCTGAGACCAAAATAGCTGGAGAAGCGTATAATATTTTATATAAACTTGGTTCTGAAGAGCCGCATGTATATATTAATGTTGGACCAAATCCTAGAATTCATGCTGAACCCTTTAGAGATAATAGAGTTAAGAAGGGCTTATTTGTGACTGTGATTATTGGAGCCGACTATAATAGATACTATGCCAATATGAGTAGAACAATATTTACCGGAGAACCGGATAATAAGATGAGAAAGGCCATTGAATGTATGAAAAAGGTATATGAAATTGCTGTAAGAAAAACTAGAGCTGGAGTAAAGTTTATTGATGTAATAAAAATTTTAGATAAAGTATATAGTGAATATAATCTAATTGATCATCGTGTTGTAGGATACATTCATGGAGTTGGACTACAAATCGAGGAACCACCTATAACGACTATTCTACCGAGAGATAGATTTATGAAAGTAAGAAGATCTATGGCATTAGCGCTTGTTCACTCTCCATTAATGATTAAAAAATATGGACAAGCAAAAATAGAAGACACATTTATTGTAAAAGAAAACGGAGAATTAGAGAAAGTTACATAGGAATGTTAACTATTATTTCCATACTTTTGTATTAAAACAAATATTTTAAACTAGTAAAGAATATCAAAATATATCTTAGTCTATTAATATTCATCCATTAGTAATATATTATTGTTCTCTATATGGGAACTTTATTTTCTCTCCAGTTAATCCTGATTTATATATCGCTCTAATTACTTCTAAAGACCTTCTACCTTCGTATCCATCTATAAATGGTTTTCTATCCTCCAGTATAGCTCGCGTAAAGTCTTCTATAACTCTTGAATGATTTATTGGGGGAACTGCTTCAGGTCTGGCCCATGACTTTAATCCTTTCTTTTCCTCTGTCTCACTATATGATTCTTTGCCCTCAACTGCAAATAACTTTAATACCTCTCCTTCAAGTATAGCTGTACCCTTTAATCCATGTATTTCAAGTCTTGTTGGAAGCCCTGGATAAATAGCTGTACTTCCCTGAATTACTCCAAATGCACCATTCTTAAACTTTATCATAGCTACAGCCAGATCCTCAACCTCGATATTATGTCCAACAGTATTTGTTAAGGCCCATAACTCATCTACTTCACCCATAATCCATACTAATAGATCTATTGTATGAATGGCTTGATTTATTAGCGCGCCTCCACCTTCAGTCGACCATCTACCCCTCCAAACACTCTTATCATAATATTCCTGCGTTCTAAACCACTCTACAACAGCTTCACCCATAATTATTTTTCCAAACTCTCCAGAATCAACAGCATTTTTAATCTTCCTAACCCTTTCATCAAACCTAGACTGAAATATTACTCCAAGTTTTAATCCATATTTTTCCGCTCTCCTAATCATCTCATCAACTTGATTAAGATTTATAGCCATAGGTTTATCTACAAGCACATGTTTTCCAGCCTCCAATGCATCTATAGTCATCGGAAAATGAAGATAGTGTGGCGTAGAGATAATTACCGCATCTATATCCTCCCTTAACATTTTCCGATAATCTGTAAACCATTTCTCTATACCATATTTTTCTGCAAAAGCTTTAACTCTATGTTCATGAGCACTTGTAACTGCAACAATTTTTGCAATATTTTTATCTTCAATTAGCTTTAAACCCTTAGTAGCAAACTCGGCTCCAACACCAACACCAATTAAACCATATTTAACAAATTTACCCATAATTCACACCTATATATTATTTAATAATCAATAATATTAAATATATTATTCTTCAATTAGTTTCTAATCCTCTAATCTCTCCTCGAAATATCTTTTTCATTAATAATAGTATATTTATATCACTTGATCTTACTGAATGAACTTATAGTTAAATATTTCTATTAATAATTAATCTCACCGAAATCATCTATAATTTTATTATATTCAACTGTGATAGTCCTGATTCTAATAATCTTGCCATTATCTATAGTCAATATCGTATATACATTCTCTATAAGCAAGACCATTATAACGCCTTATTCAAAAATTCTTTTCATAAAAAGATTCATAAACCGATCAACATCTACATCTATAGCAACATCTATATTGGGCTTTTTATCTAAAACTTGATATAGAACTCCTCTATGATTTTTTAAATCAACCTCTAAGTGCATTGATTTTATTTTTACTATATTTTTATTAAAACTTGTAGCTATTGCTAGGGGATCATGTAGAATCGGAGGACGATTAGAATATCTCATCCATATCTCTATAAGCCTTGAGAGAAATTTTATCTCTTTACGATTATCCCTATAAAATTTTTTAATCATATATTTATTCATACTACATCTAAGAGTTACATCGAGTCCTACAAGTATTTTTGAAATATTTTTGATCGATAATATTATCGACGTCGCCTCCGGATCGCATCTAACATTGTATTCTGGAAATGGATTCTCGATGTACCCAGCCATCATAACTATCCTAACATTTTTAAATATATCTGGATTTTTAAGAAAAGCTTTAGCTAGATTTGTCTCGGGTCCAATTGTAACAATAGTTAAATTCCTATATTTAGAAATCATTTTTACAATAAACTCTACAGCATTATCATCAACAATATTTGGGAAAAACTTTTTATCTATTATCAATGCTTGCTTGGGAAAATATTTTGGTTCCGGGTTTACAAGTGGTTTAGAAGATCCCATTGCAACTGGAATATCGTCTCTACCATACATTTCTAAGATTTTCGCCGCAAGTCTAGCCCTAGCATCAGTTTTACCATATACTGTTGTTATCCCAACTATATCTAGCTCTGGGGAATTTAACGCTAATGCTAATGCAAGTGCATCGTCGATGTCATCTCCAATATCTGTGTCAATTAACACCTTTATCCTGTCCATACTTTATCCCAATATTATATTGACTTATATATCTACATAAATTTATTTTATATAGATTAGAACTCCGCGTCTTAATCAAAATACTCTAAGCTAATTTTTAGCTTTTCAACCAGAAATATAAATACTCTCTTAAGAAAAAAATATATTGTAGTTTAAATCCTAATTTATTTATGAAAAAGTATATTGTGTTTATAGTTATTGTTATAGTCTTTCTTGCCGCCTATCTTCTGTTTACGTTGTGGAACCCCTTCCAGTCAGGTAAAAATCCTGAGGATATCTTAAATGAACTATGTTCTAATCACCCGTCTCCTAAAGTGTCTGAGAAGGGTGAACCTCCGATACATGTTATCTTTGTTCTACATATTGAACCATGTATGGGTAAAAGTAGCTACATGTATATGAGTGACAGTAAAACCATACAAGAATATAATAAGGTTAAACGAGAGTTGTTATGGCTCACATATTTTTGTTCCCAAAAAGGTGTGAAAATGACTGCTCTTTTTAATGGATGGTATATGCAGATAGCACTACGAAAGAATGATTTAAAATACTTAACAAACTTCTTAAAAGATGGGCATGAAATAGGAACTCACGCTCACAATATATGTTACGATGATGTAAAGGATGTATGGCATCAATGCAATCAACCAGACCGATGGTTTGCTGATGCAAAAAAGGCTATTGATGATGTTCTCTCTAAAATCGGAATGGGAAAGAACCGTGTAATGTGCGCAATGTTCTTAAAGGGGAAATATGTTCAGGAATGTTCTTTAATGCAGAAATACGGCTATGATATAGGACTTGGAAATAGGCCAGAAATAGCGTTAAATTATTTTGGACATATCGTCTGGAATCCGTGGAGGGCAAGCTGTGTTAACGACTATTCTTTATGTCTAGCTGAGAACTCTTCAACCCCCTTCATAAGTATAGACCATAGAGCACAGATAGGTTCTACAACCGCCCATGGAGGAGTGGACTCGCGTTCCAATACTCTTAAAAGACAATTTCTCATGCTTTTCTTAGAATGGAAGGTTAGAGAGGCCTATGATATTGAAGATAAGATATGGAGCTGGGGAGTAGTTCATCATCCCAACTATGGATCAAAGTATCATAATGATATAGAGGATTTTTTCACGTGGTTAAACAGATATTTTATAGGCAAACAAACAATTAAAGGGCATACAATAGCCGTTTATTCTACGGCCTCTCAGGTAGCGGATGAATACTATAGCTGGGAAAGAAAACATCCTGGCAGATCTTCATTTAGCTATGTGGCTGGAGAGAAATATCCTTATTATACTGAATTTGCGAAGAACTTACTTCTTAATTCAGAGTATAATGGGGAAATAGAATTAGCTAGTAACGTTATCGCTTTTCTATTGAAAAATAGTAAGGGTTATGTGATAGTTCTATGGAATAGAGGTGGAGGAATAAAGGTAGTAGATCTCTCAAAATATTTTAGCGGTGATGTAAAGCTCTGTACGCCTTGGGGAAATTATGTCATTCTAAAGCCGGACAGAATTCCTGTAGGTGACATCCCCCTTATTGTAATTAAAGGCTAGTCCACCATTTTTAATAGAGACTAGAATTGCAAATAAAATTAGTTTGCCGGAGGAAAAGAATATTTTTACCAGTTCTATGTATACCTACTACAAGTGTAATTACCCTTTCAATTATCGACCTTCTTAATCTCTTTAACTCATATTTGCTATCATAAGGATCTTTAAATCCTCTATAGGACGTTCTTGAAAAATACTAATAATTAGCTTCATTCATTGACGTATTTATAATAAAAATATGATTACTTGATTTCCCTATAACTTTAAGAAATAAATGTTACAGATATTTTAGGAAAGCCTTTAAGATATGATATATTAATAAAGGTTTTAGATAAGAATTCATATATATATTTATTGGAGATCTTTATGAAAAAATATGAAGTCCTTATTGTAAGTCATACACATCATGATAGAGAGTGGTATCTACCTTTCCAAGGCTTTCGACATATTCTTGTAAAGAATATTGATTTACTATTAGATATATTAGAGAATGATCCAAGATTTCATAGCTTTCTACTGGACGCTCAGAGTATTACAATCGAAGATTATCTTGAAATTAGGCCTGAAAACGAGTATGACTTGAGGAAATGGATTTCCAGAAGAAAGATTTTAGTTGGACCATGGTATATTCAGCCGGATGAGTTCATAGTTAGCGGTGAATCACTTATAAGAAACCTTTTTATAGGTATTAGGATTGCATCAAAATATGGTTATTGCCCTAAAATTGGCTATGTTCCAGATACATTTGGACACACGATTCAATTGCCTCAAATCCTTAGAGGATTTAATATTGACAACTTCATATTTCATAGAGGCCTTGAAGAAGACGTTGAAAAGCTTGGAGCAGAGTTTTGGTGGGAATCCCCTGATGGAAGCAGGGTATTAACAGTATTTTTGAGAAGGGGTTATTGTAATTCTGTTAATTTCCCGTCAAAGATTGAAGATGCTTTGGAGAAATTTTATTCGTTAAAGAAAATACTTTTACCATTAACTAAGACTAATACAGTTTTATTGATGAATGGATGTGATCACGCTCCTCCACAAAGGAATATAACTGATATAATTGATATGCTTAATGAAAGACTTAAAGATGAGACACATATTAAACATGGAAGTCTTGAGGAATATATTGAAAGAGTTAGGAATGTCTCCGATAAACTAGAAGTGTATAGGGGTGAGCCTAGATATGGTAGATATCATCCAATACTTACAGGTATATGGTCTGCCAGAACATATCTGAAAATAGCAAATAGGATAGCTGAAATATTATTAGAATCATATGTTGAACCACTATCAACTTTTGCATGGATTTTAGGTGAAAAGTATCCTTCATCACTTATAGAAAAAGCATGGAAATTATTGATAAGATCTCAACCCCACGACAGTATAGGTGGATGTAGTATAGATGATGTTCATAGGGAAGTTAAATGTAGATTAGATGCCTCTCAACATTTATCGGAAAGGATTATTGCCGACATGCTAAACAAAATTACAAATAAAATTAATTTGCCGGATGAAAAAGACACATATTCATATATAATTGTATTTAATACTGTTGGATGGAGTAGAAATGGAGTTGTAGAAGCTGTGTGGAGAACCGGATTAAATATAAATGATTTAGCAGTATTTGATGAAAATGATAGAGAAGTCTTAACTCAGCCGTTAAGTGATGATGCTCCTCTGATCTCCTATAATCCAGAACTTTTTAGAGGAAAAACACCGATAAACATAAAGAAACTAGTATTTTTGGCAGAAGATCTACCTCCATTTGGATATAAGGTGTATAAAATTAAGAAGAAAAGTAGAAATAAAGCTGACTCAGATATAAAAACAAGTAATAAGATCATTGAAAATAAATATTATATAATTGAGGCTGATGAAGAAAACCCTGGTGCATTCACCATAATAGATAAAATGAGTGGAAGAGTTTTAAGGAAAGTCAATTTAATTGAAGACGACGGTGACGCAGGAGACGAATACGATTACTCCCCGCCCTCCAATAATAAAGTATATTATCCGGAGAGAGTTAAATCAGAGATAAGGATCGTTGAACATGGTCCTGTAAGGGCTAGAATGAATATAAAATTCGACTTTATGCTGCCAGTGTCATTGACGAAGGAGAGAACTTCTAGAAGCAATAAACTTATATCGAATCCAATTACAATAGATATAATACTTTACAGTAATTCTAGGAGAATAGATATAATAACTACGGTTGAGAATAATAGTAGAGACCATAGATTTAGAATAGTCTTTCCAGCAGATTTTAAAACGGATAAGGTTTCAAGCCAAACACATTATTATGTGATTGAGAGAAGTGTAGATGAACCTAGTGGTGAGGGCTGGATTCAAAAACCAATGCCAACAAAGCCTCAGCTAAACTGGTCATCATTAACTGATGGAAAAAGAGGTATAACTATTGTAAATATAGGTTTACCTGAATTTGAAGTGAGAAATAGAGATGTAAGCCAATATATATTGACATTATTTAGGTCTGTTGGATGGCTTTCTAGATCAGACTTATTAACTAGAAGAGGGAATGCTGGTCCAAGTATACCAACGCCGGAAGCACAATGTTTAGGTAGATATATATTTAAATATTCCATAATACTTCATGAAAAGGACTGGCTTAAATCTAAATCCTATAAAGATGCAAGAGAATTCATTGTACCTCCCATATCCATCATAAGGGATAAAAGTGATGGTAATCTACCGTTAAAATTAAATTTCATAGATGTTGATGGAGAGAACATAATCGTATCGGCGCTAAAGAAAGCGGATGGTGAGAAGGCCCTAATATTAAGACTATATAATTTAACTAGGGATAAGGTAAACATAAAAGTAGACTCCTATAAAAAGATACTAAAGATATGGGAAACAAATCTATTAGAAGAAAATATTAGAGAGATAAACAGAAACTCTATAGGAGTAGACAAATATAAAATATATACGATAAAGATGATGATAAATAGGTAAGTGATAAGTAAAGTATTATTAATTAATTTAATACTTCAAAGGTAATTTTATCACATCTTTTTTCTCAATTGACTTATATGCTGCTAAGGCTACTTCTAAAGCCTTTTTCCCATCTTCTCCCGTAGCTCTTGGTTTTAAATCCTCATTTATGACTCTAATGAAATCCTTTATCATAGCTAAGTCTGGGTCTGGACCAAAGTATCTCCACTCAAAATTCCTTCCTTTGATAGCTAGATTTATACATGTTTTAAATGCGTCTACAACGATGTATCCATCCGTACCTATTATACCCAGATAAACATCTCCCCATATAGGCCAGTTATCCGGTCTAGACCAGCTACAATCAATACTACCTATAATTCCTTTTCGAAATCTCAGGGATATCAATGCTGCATCCTCCACTTTAAGGTAAGGACGAATATTTTTTGCCCTAACAGCATAAACCTCATCAACTTCATCCTCAGTATACCATCTCATCAGATCCGCTGTATGAACTGTATGATCCATTATACTTCCACCTCCAGCTAACTCTGGATCACCAAACCATAGCCCTGGATATTTTCCATGATTTGTAGTCGTGATAACCAGTATTTTACCTATCATACCCATATCTATCATCTCCTTGACCCTATATGTAGCATCATGATACCTCATTACGAATGCTTGCTGGAGCTTAACGCCATTTTTTTCAGCAGCCTTAATCATCTCATCCGCATCTCTAAGATTTGTTGCAATAGGTTTCTCGCATATAATATGTTTACCGTATTCAGCTGCAGCTATAACCATATCTTTATGCTTAGCATTTTCAGATGTAATTATAACTGCATCAATATCATCCCTTTTCAACAATTTATTATAGTCTTTATAAACATCTCTTACATTATACGCCTCAGCTACACTTTTTAATCTATCAGAATTATCATCAAATATTGCCACAAGCTCAGCGTCATCCAATTCCCTTAAAACTCTAGCATAACTATAGGCATGAATATGAGCGAAGGAGAGAACAGCGAATCTCAATTTACCCATAAATTTCACCAGATAAATATTATTGTTTAACACTTAAAAGTTTTATTAGTTCTTCGGCCCATTTTCTACAATCGTCTCTTACAGAATAATCTACATTTATTAACCATCCTTTAAAAACATGATATCCAATAACTATACCAGAGCAGTTATCTAATAATGGTTTTAAATAGAATTTCTTTACATATTTCTCTCCGAGTATACCAAAGATACTTGCAAGGCATACTATAAATAATGCGATTTTCCTATCTTTTAAATCATCTCTATGAGCTAAAAGGAAATCTAAAATGCTTTTAAGAGGCTTCTCCCAATAGATGGGAGAACCTATAATGAATAAATCTTGATTAAAGTTATCAATCTCCCAGGGTCTTCCAACAGTTGTCTTGATATCTTTTATCTCAGAAAACTTTTTTATCATCCAATCTATGATCTGTTTAGTAGAACCATGTCTAGTGTCATAAACTATACATATCTTCATCACTCTATAACTTCCCCTGCTAATGGCAAATTTATAGGCCTATTCTCTATGACAGACTTTACTACAGCCAAGACTACTTCCAATGTTTTTCTTGCATCTTCACCCTTCACAGGAGGATCTTTATCTTCGATAACTGATTTAACAAATTCTCTTATCTCAAGAAAATAGGCGTCTTCACTAAAAACAGTCGAATAATCCTCTTTTCCACCTGGTCTATATATAAAGAGAGATGATGGTGTACGATTATCGACTGTGAGCAAGCCCCTTTCACCAGCAATTTCTAAATAAGTTGTAAATCTGAATCCTTTAGGCATAATCCAACTACCCTCAACGAAACCTATAGCTCCATTCTTAAAATATAGTATAGAATGTGTATAATCGTGAGAAGTAGCGTCATCATATAGATATGTCCCACCTTTAGCATAAACTCTATCAACTTCACCGATACTCCATCTAAGAAAATCTACATCATGTATACTCATATCCACAAATACTCCACCACCCATATCAATCCTCTTATGCCATGGAGCCCATTCAGGGAAAGAAGAATATCTATATGCTCTGGCAATCCTAGGTTCTCCTATAACACCCTCATCCAACATTTTTTTAACCCTAGCATATTCAGGCCAGAACCTTAGACAATGAGCAACCATAAATTTCACATTATTTTTCTTAGCGACATTTATCATTTCATCAGCATCTCTCAACTTTAATGCTATAGGCTTCTCACATAAAACATTTTTACCACTATTCATAGCCTCAACACTGATTTCCCTATGGGTATATGTAGGCGTACATACATCGACAATATCAACTTCGTCCATATCTAAAACCTTTCTAAAATCGGTGAAATATTGTTTAGCACCGAATCTTTTAGCAGCATTTTTGGCACGCTCTTCAACTATATCTACAACGGCAACCAGATTGAGTTCAGAAATCCTCTTAATAGATGGAAGATGAGACATATTTGCAATAAAACCAGCGCCGATAACAGCAACACCCAATTTCCCGCTCATATCCATCAAAATATATTTCTTTATAATAGAAATATAAACATTGTCTCAATGGACACGCCATTAACCAGAATCTTATTAAATAAAATTACATGAAGATAAATTCTAACTTTTATTAAAGAGAACTATATGGGACTATTGTTCTGCTATATTAATGTTAATTATAAATATTGTTGACACTTTCTTGGTAGAGATACGAATGGATTGTCTTTTATATAGAATCTCAGTTTTTCTGGTAGATCCCTTTTTACACCAATTCTATGACTACAGCATATTTTAAATACTTTATATCCTCTATCTTCAATACATATTGGACTTTGAGGTGATGTAACTTCTACTCCATTCAGACTTTTATCTATTTTTAACGCCTTTGTAAGCATTCCAGGTCCGCTTGTAAGCCTATATATGTTATCTATTCCTCTATTTTTCTTCATTATTTCTATTCCTTCTAATGGTTGTAGTGCCCTTATAAGTACTGCTGACGGAATATTTTGAGGTGATGTAACTATATTTAAGAGCCAGTTTCCATGAACCATATATATAAATGTTTTCCCACCTTCCTCCCACATAAGTTTATTAAAATTTTTATATCCCTTGCTAGCCCTACTTGCAGGATCATTTTCACCAAAATATGCTTCTGTTTCAACTATTATTCCCGAAAGAATTTTATCATCCATTCTTCTGACAAGAACTTTACCTAGAAGATTTACCGCAACTATTTTAGCGTTATTCAAATAGAATTTTTTGCTAAGAATATTTTTATTAAAGTTCATTTTAACCTCCAGTAAATAAAGCAATTATATTTTATAAAGATTATGATTAGAATTATTTTTTCAACCTACGAAGAAAAAGCCATGAGCTAAAGAAGAAAATCATCCAGAGAGAAATACTTATTATAAATGGGATAAAAGATCCCATTTTAATATTAAGAGCAGATAGTCCTCTGTCCACAATCTCAAAGGCTATTGAGCCTGAAAGCAATAGATTTAAGATGGTTACAGCATCATTTGTCTTCTCCGATGAACTTAAAACTTCCTCCATTCTCGCAAGCACCATAGCTTCATGAACATCGCTAACCGATTTTCTAAATTTGTCAACAAGTATAATAAAGCTTTTAACTTTATCTTGAAGACCTTTAATTTGAGAGTAAATTGAGGAAAGTACGGGAGTTTGATTACATACTCCTTTCTCCTCGAATGTATCTATGAAAAGTTTAATTTCATCAAGAAAAATAGTTGAATCATGGTAAAGAGTTAAAATTCTATCGGCTTTCTTCCTGATCTTTATCTCTCTTCTCATAGCATTTCTTAAACGGTCGACAGATTCCCTTTTATTTGACAGAAAATCTTCCAGTGCTTGATCAGCCTCTCCCTTCGCTTTAACTACTTGTCTATAAATAGGGGCTATTTCAGATCCATTTTCTCCCCATTCGCTAATAAGATATGAAAGCCATGCCTTCATTTTCATAAGAACATTTTTTATCTGATTAGCAAGCTGCTTATCTTCGCAAAATATGAAGAAAATGTTATAGCCATATAAATATGCTGATACTATACTGGCTTGGAAAGCATGCAAAACGGATCCTTTATTTAATCTTAAACCTGTCTTTGAAAAATAATTACACTCAGGTACTGTTGTAGATAGACATGCTGCATAGAAAACAAGTATTCGAGCATTTTTACCAAGATACTTTGATAAAAATCTCATATTAGAAGCTCTCATTAATGTTGATGCATACTCAGGAAATTTCATTAGAAACGTAGGTAAATCAGTATCCTCCTTGATACTAATAGATAACTCAATAGTTCGAAAAACTCCCATATCTTCAATACTAATTTTTACTCCAAACTTTCTACTATTTTTCAAAGATTCGTTAAGCCAGTTTTTATACCACTCCTTTCTCTCTAAGATTATAAAAAGGGAGAAAATCATTCATATCACCATATTACGTTGTCATAGTAAATATTAAAGCTGTAGCTTCCTCCTCCATAATAGCAGCCTCCTCTCTTCTCATAATGGTCTTTAAACCAAGCTTTTCCAGAATTAAGTCGATCTTTTTTAGTAAATACTCTGATTGGAGAAAACCGCTTTCTCTTTCAAGCCTAAGAATATAGATAAGTTCTTGAATATAAAGAGCTATTTCCTCCACCTTACTAGGAAAAATTAAATTGACTATACGATGAAGTTCCTGCTTAAATACCTGAAAATCAGGAACCTCGCCCTCCTTAACTTTACAAAGCAGATCAAACATCCGCCAAGTTACTAGAATTAATAGATTAAAGTTATCTTCTTTACCAGTTATTTTAAAAATTTTTTGGCCACTCTCCCAAGAGCTCTTAAATCGATGAGAAGCTTTACAGAAATCCTGATACTTAAAACCCTCTTTTTCACCCTTCTTAAAATGAATAAGCCTTAAAGCTCGAAGTGCTTCAGTAGTGAAATAAGGTAGATTGATACTCTCGGAAATTTTAAGACCTTTTTGAACCTCTTCCTCAGCTTCCTCCAATTTATCCATTTGAGCTAAAACTATACCTATACTTGCATATGTCCTAATGATTCCCGCCTTATCATCCAAATATTTACGTATTTTTAAGGACCCTCTAAGGTTTTTAAGGGCCAGCTCCCATTCACATTTTTGGGAATAAACGATGCCAATACTGGCATAATCCCTAGCCATACCAAGCTTATCACCAAGCTCTCTATGAAGCTTAAGAGCCTTCATATGACTCTCTAACGCCTTATTAAAGTCACCTTTATGCCTATAAACGATGCCAATACTGGCATAATCCCTAGCCATACCAAGCTTATCACCAAGC
>CAZKAY010000014.1:0-23616 GCA_964550975.1 uncultured Thermoproteales archaeon
ATTAATTTCATCTCTAAGATTTCTTTCAACTTTCTCAGCTCTATCAAGTAGTAATGCAATCCTACTAATCTTGTCAACATATTCTTGGAGACCATTTAAATATTTATCAAGCTCTTTATCTAAAACATATATATTTGATTTCATAGATTCAGGTAGCTTTGGAGGACGCTCCACTTCAACAATGTTTTTAAAAATACTTGCAACTAATCCGCCTTCTCTATCCAAATATTTTTGTGAAAGAATATTTATTAACTCATCTATTTGTCTAGATAGACTTATAATTTGCGATACCTTTTGAGCAATTCTTTCAACTCTAGCATCCTCTAACATATTACACCAATATATTTATCTACAAAGTATAATAATAAAATATTGATTAAAATAAAATGTAAGTGAGGTTTAGGTGTATAGAAATATAGAGAATATTAGTAAATATTTTATAAATCTAGGATTCTCTAATAGAGAGGCAAAAATATTATCCTATTTACTCATATATGGACCTCTAACGGTAGGTGATCTACATAGGTATACTGGCATAGCAAAACCACATATATATGATTTACTTAAAAAACTTATGTCAAAGGGCGTTATATTAAAAATGTTTGAAAGACCCTCAAAATATAGAATTATTGATGACAAATATTTTTTTATGAAGATAGCTGAGAAAACTAAAAACGAGATAGATTTATCCATAAAGGAGATTATTAAAATGCTTTCAGGGAAAAAACGTGGAGGAACTATTATAATAGATAATGAAAAAAATTTTAGGGAAATGCTTTACAACGAGTTGGAGAGAGTTAATAGTAGATGCTTTATAATGGTGCCTAAAATTAGTCTGATAAAATATGTTTTAGATAAAATTTTCAGCATGTATGACATGGGTATAAATGTTAGATTCGCTACAAGTGACTTAGAATATATTAAGAGTCTATCTATACAGCCAAGTTATGTAAGATATTTTGAACCCAAGCAACCATTTATGTTCTGTATATTGGATGAAAAACTTTTTCTAGGAGTAATAGCCAACAAATTTTTAGTTGGAATATTTTCTAGTGAAGAAAATATAGTGAGAGAATTTGAAGAATATTTTAATCATGTATGGAGTGACGATTATATTAGAGCATTATATAGGCTTAGGATGTCTTTAAAGAAAGAATATTGATATAATATGCATATCTATTTAAATCCTCTATATGTATAATGTTTTTCTCATGTAAAATATTTTTCAATTTAACTCTATATAGAGTGGATATTCTACCACCTCTCTCACCTATCATAGAGCAAATATTTTTATTTAACTCTATACCCATATCATCAAAATCTGTTAAAACTATTATCTCCCTGTCTCCAGCAATCTCCAATATTTTTTCAATACGTTCTGGGAAAGACTTACCTATAATTGAAAAGCAAATAATATTAGCTTTTACACCAATATTTATCAAAGCCTCTCTATCCCTATAACCCTCTACAACAATAACATTATTCCCACTATTTAATCTATCAATATATTCTTTAAGCTTAAGAAGGAATAAATAGGTTTTCTTATCCCTAATCATAATTTCATCCCGGATAAATCTCTGTCCCAGTTTCACCTTTAAATGCCTTATAGGCTTTATCTATAGATGATATTATAACCCTCTTACCTCCATTTTTAATAAACCTTATTGATGCAAGTATTTTAGGACCCATACTTCCCGGAGGAAACTGTCCCTCCTCATAATATTTCTCAATTTTCCTTAAAGATATTCTGCGGAGGGCTCTCTGATCCCTCTTACCATAATTTAGATAAACATATTGAACATTTGTTAATATTAGCATTTCATCCGCATTTATAGATGTTGCGAGTATTTGAGATGCAAGATCTTTATCTATCACAGCCTCCACCCCAATTATTTTATTATTTTTCCTAACCACTGGAATACCTCCGCCACCAACAGCTATAACTATAAAATTTTTCTTAACCAGGGTTTTTATAGCGTCTATTTCAACTATATGTATAGGATCTGGAGATGGTACAACCCTTCTCCACATACCATTCATATCCTTTCTCATATGCCATCCCCTTTTCTCCATTAATTTTATGGCCTGTCTCTCAGAATAATAGAATCCTATGGGTTTGGTGGGATTTTTAAATGCCTTATCACCTAGATCTACGAGAGTTCTAGTAAATATTATGACAACCCTTTTATCTATATCTCTTTCTAAAAGAAGATTTTCGAGTACTTGTTGAATCATATATCCGATCATTCCTTGACTCATTGCTCCACATACATCCAAAGGCATTGGTGGAATCCTCTCCCTTAACATTTCTTGTTGGAGGAAAATATCTCCGATTTGAGGCCCATTTCCATGAGTTATGACAACTCTATGTCCATCTAAAATTATTTTTATAATATCTCTACAACCCTTATATAAAATTTCAATATATTTTCTATATTCTCCTCTCTCCCCTCTTTTAATTAAAGCATTTCCGCCGAGAGCAATAACAATAGTTTTAGGCATGAGATTAACCTATTAAGGTATATAAGTAAATGGTAAATATATGGTTTATATATGTTTTTCCAATTCCTTTACAAATTTATCTATCTCGTCGATCGTATTATAGAAGTGTGGTGAAACCCTTATACCAAACATTCTATGGGACACAATAATATTTTTCTCAGCCAATTTCTCCACAATCTTCTCATCGTTTTTATCTATTATCTTAAAACTTATGATTCCAGCCCTCATAGACCATTCTCTCGGAGTATATATTCTAATATTTTTAAACTCGCTTAATCTATCTATAAGATGAGTTGTAATTTTTCTAATACTTTCAGCAATATTATTTATACCTATCTCCATTATAAATTCTAGTGACTTTAGGAGACCTATTAAAGGTATTGGAGAAATATTTCCAGACATATATCTCCTAGCATCTGTAGCATATTTTATTTCTAAAGGGTTAAATGATGCTTCCTCTATATTTCTTGAAGAAAACCATCCAACTATCGTTGGCTTAATTTCCTCGAATAATCTTCTATTAATATATAGTATTGATATACCGATTGGACCGAGAAGCCATTTATATGCAGCTGACGCTAAAACATCTATACCTATATCTCTTACATCTATCGGGATAGCTCCAAGAGATTGAATAGCATCTATACATAATATAATTTTATTTCCAATAAGTTTTCTAAGTCTTTTTAAATCAAATCTATATCCACTACTATATATTACATGACTTATGGCAATTACCCTTGTATTTAAATCAACCTCATCTAATAACCTATTTAATGGAATCATCCCATCACTATTTTTGACAAATTTTACCTCAACATCCCCCCTATTTAACCACGGATATGACACGCTTGGAAACTCTATATCGTCTGTAACAATAGTGTTATTTGAATTAAGTCTTAATCCATTTGCAACAATATTTAATGCCTGAGAAGTATTTTGAAGAAAAGCTATTTCCCCACTACTACAGTTAATGAATTTAGCAACCAACTCTCTAGCCTTATCAAAGATACTTGAGACATCTATCTTATACATTGCATATCTACGCTTATCTAAGACATCTTTCATCGCATTTAATGTTGGTAGAGGTAAGGGAGAAGTTGCAGCATGATTCAAAAATATTTTCTCATCTACTATTGGAAAATACTCCCTATAATCTTCCACCCGTCTCACCGAGCTTTAATAATATATCCGGTCTATCAGTTGTTATACCATCCACCCCATTTCTATACAATTTTTCAGCAATATTCAGATCATTTACAGTCCATGCAATCATTTTCAATTTCAATCTATGTGCAAAATTTATAGCCTTAGCTGTAGCGAATCTGAAATACGGTAATACAGCTATGGCACCTATCTTTTTAGCCTGAATAATACCATCACTAGGCTTAAAATAAATTAGACCTGTATATGCATCACCAACAATGGATTTAACTTTAATTAAATGATTTGGTGAGAAGGATATAAAGAGTACTGAATCAAGTAGATCTTTAGATATAACGCTTTCCACAGAAGGTTTTACAGCCCCATCCTCCTTTATCTCAAGAAAAAGGACTGCTTTATTAGAAATTTCATCTAAAACCTCGTCTAATAAAGGTATTTTTTCACCCATACCTGCATCCAGTCTTCTCAACTCTTCTAGTGTTAAATCTGAAACCTTTCCAGAACCATTTGTAGTTCTATCAACACGATCATCATGAATCACTACTGGGAATCCGTCCTTAGACATTCTTACATCTATCTCCACAGCCCTCAAACCCATATCTAGTGCTCTTCGAATAGCACGCAACGTATTTTCAGGCTCTAATCCAGCTGCACCTCTATGACCAACTATAAAAAAATTACTAAACATTTTTTCTAGCATATTATCCCCATATTCTATATCCAGCAAATATTTATTTAATTCGTTTTCCCAAACTTCCTCTATATTCTAGTTAAAACTTGAATATCTTTAATACATAGTATATTTTCTCTAACGGTTAGAAATTCAATCTCATAATATGGTTATAATCTTCTTCTGAAATCCAATTATAATTTGAAATGACATGATAATATATCATTAAATATTTATAATTCTTAATATTCTACTCTGTATATGTTTAAAAAATATTTTCCAGCCATAGTTTTCTTTATAGGATATATTTTTGTATCGATGGGAATGACATTACTGGGACCCATAATACCGCATCTAATTTTCCAATATAATTTAACATATACTAGTACCGGACTTATAGCTGGAATAACCTATATTGGGGGAGCGTTTTCATTTATCGGAGGATTTATAGCAAGTACTGTTGGATATTTCTGGCTAACTATTCTCTCATTACTATTTATGTCAATAGGTTTGACGATATTTCCACTAACTATACCGACAATATTTATGTATCTATCATATTTTTTGCTTGGAGTTGGGTCTGGATTTTTTGAAACGGCCGTAAATCCGTTAATAGCGAAAATATATTCTAAAAGAAAGGGTATGTTTTTAAATATAATTCATGTAGGATGGAATATCGGAGCATTTATAGGCCCCCTCCTAATCGGAATATCATTTATAGAAAATATTTCATGGAGATATGTATACTTTATATCATCCATACTCCTATTAATAGAAATATTACTACTATTATCTTTAAAGAAATATGTTGTCTCAGATAGGGTTGAAATAAAACCTATATTTAGAAATAAAAAATCTTATAAAAGAGAAGTTTTATTGTTTCTACCAATAGCTATTGGTATGTTTCTATATCTCGGATGTGAGCAAGCTATAAATGTATGGCTTCCAACATTGATTAAATATAGAGGTGGGTCAGAATTCCTATCAAGCATCTCTATAGCTGTTTTCTGGATAACTATAGGTATTGGAAGAATTGTATGGTCACCTCTAATAGATAGTTTTGGATATAGTAGATCACTTAAAATTACGACTCTAGGGATACTTGTATTCTCAATTTTAGGAACTATTCAATCAGATCCATTTATAAGTCTAATATTATGGGGTATTTCTGGACTAATGTTTGCACCAATGTTTCCAACAATATATGCATTGTGTATAGATGTATGTAGAAAATATACTGGATTATTCTCTGGATTATTATTTAGTATAGGTATTATTGGTTCATTTATACTTTCATCTTTAATGGGAGTTGTTATAGATATATGGGATGTGAATACTGCATTCCTGTTAACCGTATTTTTCTCGGCACTCTCCTTTATATTATTTTTAATTATAGATAAAATCCTCTAGGAATTCTTCTCCTGAGTTCTTCGGGAATCTTCTCTATAAGCAATATTTCCGCATTATTTCTAACCGCTATTAGAGATGCAAATATCAAAGATTTAATCGGCTTTCCAAGAGCGTCAAAAGACGTTCTTGTAAAGACTTTTATCAAAGTATTTCCGATCTTTAATTCCTCCCCCTCTTCAAGTTCTCTAACAAATTTCTCATTCTCATATAGCTTTGCATTACTTAGTCCACCGGAAATCCTGTAAACATTTTCTTTAAAGGGAATAGTTATAGAAGAAGAGCCACCCAGGATAAGACTGACTACATCGTTAAAATCTTTGGGGAAAACCGCGAAGAAATATGCTTTAGGCAGCTCATATTCCAGTTTATAGAGGTTATTCATTAACTCTAATAATTCATCTAAAAGTTTCTGCGGATCCCTACATCTCCCACCTATAAGAATATCCTTAAAAACCGGATAAGAATAGTTATATTTTTCCTCAAGTATTTTAAGCAACTCTATATAGTTTCTTCTATAATAAATTGTTGTGAAGTAGTCTACTAAGAATGTTTTATCATCTCTAAATACATATATGTAGATTGGCAATTTATCCCCAATAAATTATTTTAATTCTTACATACATAATATTATGGGATTATATATGATTACTCGAAGCCAGTATGAGGAGGCTAAGCGTAGAGCTATTGAAATGCTTGAAAAAGCATGTATAGTTTTGACAGAGGAGGAGAAGAATAGGATTGAGGTTGCAGACTTTGGTTTAGGAGATTTATATAATATAGGTCTTCAGATAATAACATATATTAATACAGATAGATATTGTGCGAAGGAGTTGATATTATTTCCACGTCAAACATGTCCAGAACATAGACATCCACCTATAGATGAAAAAAATCCTGGGAAACAGGAAACATTTAGATGTAGGTGGGGCGAGGTCTATCTATATGTTGAAGGCCCTCCCACGCCAAACATTAAGGCGAAAATTCCTAAGGGGAGAGAAAAATATTTTACAGTTTTCCATGAAATAATCCTAAAGCCTGGCGAACAATATACTATTCCTCCAAATACTCTTCACTGGTTTCAGGCAGGAGAACAGGGAGCAATTGTATCAGAATTTTCAAGTACAAGTATAGATGAAAAAGATATTTTTACTGATCCAAATATAAAGAGGATTCCGGAAATAGTGGAGGATTAGCTATGAAAATATATTATGCTGCTGCAATGCTTGGAGATAGAAGCAATTTCCATAATAATAAAATTATTATAAATGAGTTAAAGAAATATGGATTTACAATTTTAACAGAGTTTATATTGGGAGACATTGAAGTCGACGTACCTCCGGTAGAGATATATAGGAGAGACATTAACCTTCTGAGAGAATCAGATATATTGATAGCAGATATATCTTATCCAAGTCTAGGAGTAGGATTTGAAATAGCTTACGCATTAAACTTAAATAAAAAAGTTATCGCATTATGCAGAAAGGATAGAATAGAAAATACTTCTAGGCTTATTCTAGGAATAGATGATAAGAACTTTCAGATAATTACGTATGAAAATCCGTTTAAAGCTGTTAAAAAAATATTAGATTTAGTTTTTTAAGGCCTCTATATTCTTTAAAGATATTCCCATTACAACTATATTTATAAATGCTAGAAATGCTGCTACACCACTTGTAAATGTTAATAAAAATAACATTCCTTGAAGCCTATAATAATATGAATAAAATCCAAGTATAAGCATAGAAATATACATTAATGGTATAGCTATTACTATATATTGTATAATTAATGTAAACAACTTTGAATATCGACAATTCTTCCAAAGCATTATTATAGAGCTCCCCGCAAAAATAGCTGTTGCAATTTGTATGCCAACCAATAATGATAATAATGCTGATACACTGGTTGATAATGAAAATAATTTCATGGCTACAGCTATAGATGGTATTAACTCAAACATCACTATGAGTCCAAGTAAAAATATTATTGGCAATCTATTCATCTACCCACCCTATAAACCACTATCGAAATAATGATGGATAGAAATATCGGTATCATAAACAATATATATGATATATATTGCCAAATACTGAAGCCAGTATATATTTCTAGATCCTTTGTCAGTTTAGACGCCTCACCCTTATATATTATTACTGTAAGCCATATTTTATCAGTATTCTTAAATAGTTTTATAACTTCCTCATGTAAACCTTTGATTTCCTCAATATCTATCCTTTTTTCAAAAGTTATCTGAAAACCAAGTGAATTTATGTCTTCGGGCTTTAACCTATCCTTCGATAAAATATATAGTTTTATCCTAGTATCTCCCTCCATTAAACCCGAAACCTTTAATGGATAATAGATATATCTTGATGAAAACTTATAGAGTAAAGGATGTATTGAATATGGTTCATAGATAGGTTTTCCATCATATTTTTTAAAGCTAAATATTACTGCATCTATCGCAAAATACTCATATCCTCTATCAATATAGTCCTTAAATATCTCAATATATTTTTTGAGACTATTATTATCCGGTACTGGAAGTCTATTTTTCCCCGCATACTCTATTAACCATTTCACTAAATCTTCAGAACTATTTACCTTTAAAACCGTTATCTCATGAGGACCTATCCTTTTCTGATAAATTATTTCAACCCCATCTCTAGTTTTCCCAAATAATGATGGTGCATATTCTGGTGAAATTATGCCATACCTATAGGTAAGTCTCTCAAGTATATAGAAATATTTATATTCAGCCTTCTCAACATACGGTATACTTTTTAGCGGAAGTATCTCTATTCCATGAAAAGTTGTTGGTAAAGTTTTGCCGGATACAGGCTTCAATATAGGTGTTAATACAGTCGACAATATTAGTACTTCCTCACCATCATTCCATGCAATTATTGCAAGTTGCCAATCCTCCCTAATAGGAACCGGAGGTATAGGTATTACCCCCCTATCCGCATATATAGATACAAACATTGAAAGAAAAAGTGGAACAACCAGTATAACTAATTTTCTAATCATAGTTAAATATAATGAAATAAGTCTTATTAACATTTTCATTGTTCAATACTTGTACAATTCTATTCTATCTATAATCCTTCTACCCTTAAATCTAGCAATATATTTAAACCCTATATTTATGAGCATTTTATAAGCATTGGGGAAATCGTATCCTAAGTCGATAATTCTATGGGCGTCTGAACCAACTATAATGATATTCTTATTAATATTTCTATACATTTTGAGAAACTCGGGTCTAGGATAATATGTTTCTAAATCATGTCTTTTAGCAGAAGTATTTACCTCTATTCCCACATTATATTCTTTAAGACTCTCTATAACTGGTATAATTAAATAAATATATTTGCTTGAAGATATATCTTCCCCATAATATTTTACAGCATGTTTTCTAATAACATCTGGATGTCCAATTACATCAAATAACTGGCTTTCAATAGCCTCAACAAGAATATCGAAGTACTCAGCATATATTTCCATTAGACCTTTCCTCTTAAATAGGCCATATGGTGGATCTCTAGCAGTAATATCTATATTATGAAGATGATGTATTGACCCAATTATTAAGTCAAAGTTACCCTCATATTCATTTAGAATATTTTCCAATACTCTATGATACTTTGAGACATATGATATTTCTAACCCAGTTAGCAAGCTTATATTATAGTTATCCCTATATTTATCGACTTCATCTATATAGCTAGGAATCTCCTTTGGTAGAATCGTATACCCTTTAACTAAACCTTTTATAGGATGAAACTCTAAATGATTTGTAAAGCAGATCTCTTTAATACCTATCTTTTCAGCATACTCTATATACTTTTTTATCGAGACATCTTTATCTACATCCCCAGTATAGCCTGAATGGACATGGTAATCGTACATCTATTTTAAAACCCTTGTAATATATTCTTTATATATATTATTTACTTTATTTCTCCACTCCGAAAACTTGGTTGGAGTAGTTGGATAATTATAGTAAAGCTTCTCCACAGTCTTCATATATTCCCTAACCTTCACAACCTTTTTCAATAGAGAAGGTTTTGAAAGTAATGATATAGCCTTTCCAATCTTTCTTATCACCGACAACTCTATTTCCCCCTCATATCCAATTACCTCTACTTCCTCTCCACTTACAATTTTCTTCTCAAATATGAAATTTAGATCATCATCAGAAAGTCTCTGTAAAAGCATTCTTAGGATATCTAAAGCTGCCTGTTTTGCACCATATTTCTCCATATATTTTTTGTTTAAAATCCATAGGTTATTCATATTACCTGGATCATCTCTTTCAAATGCTTTTAAAATTGTCTCGGCTGCGAGTTTTCCGCTTAACATTGATGGCCCAATACCTCCACCATGAATAGGATTGCATGTATATGCTGCATCACCTATAGCTATAAGTCCGTTCCAAACCATTGTAGAAATAGGTTTTCGGGTTGGAACTATTCCTCCACCAGCATGAATAACTCTAGCATTCCTAAACTCTCTTCTACTAGCTATATATTTCTCAAAATTTTTTCTGGGATTTGGTGCAGATTCTATTGGCTGTACACCTATACCTGCATTTACAATGTACTCTTTTTTAGGAAAACTCCACCAGTATCCTCCAGGAGCATATTTCTTAGATAAATATATTTTTGCATAGGTTGTATCCTGTTTCTCCTCTACCTCATATATAACTCTATAAGCAGCATTCATATCCTCTTTTTTAAGCCTCTCATATATCCAAAAGTTTTCGGATAATCTTGTCCTTAATACCGCTGTAGCTCCGCTAGCATCTATAGTTATCTTTGAATAAAAAGTTTTTTTGAATCCATTTTTATCTCTTACAACAACCCCTTTTACATATTCTCCATCTATTATTGGATTTAAGGCATAATGTTGATCATATAATTCACATCCATTATCTAAAGCCATTTTGAGAAGTCGTTGGCCAAACAAGTATCTATTAATACCGTATCCAATACCCTTCACGATAATTCTATATTTTTCGTTTGGAGAATATACTGCAACTCCATGAAATATACATTCTCTCTCATCTCCACTTGGAAGTGGGATCCCCACTTCATCAAAATGGTGTTTTCCAATAGCATCTCCACAAACCTTCTCGCCGATCCTCTCCTTAGATTTCATGTCGAATATAGCTACATTTAATCCGCCTTTAGACAAAAAATATCCGGAAATACAACCTGCAGATCCGGCTCCAACTATGATGACATCATATTTCATCGTACATTGCACCCAGCAGTCTATTATTTGGAGAAAAGTTTAAAAAGCTTTACTACTATAATATTTAGAGGCTATATATTATAGGACTATATGTTTCAATGCTTCCACTAAACTTATATAGTATCTATAGCTATCAAGAGGTGGTATTAATTATGTCTCTAGCAAGGAAAAATAAGAATATTATAGGAGAAGTTAGGCTTCAAGGTTATTTGTTAAAAAGAAAAAGAATCGGACCTAGAAGAATGTATAGAAAAGGTTATTTCTCAATAATTAGTGATGGGAGATTTCTCAGAGATATTGGAAAAATAGTTAAAAACAGTGTTATAGTTGATAAGGCATTTAAATTCAGAAATTATTTAAAAATAGTGGGGAAAACCGGGACTCCAGGATTAGAGGGTATGAGTAAAGAAGGGGGAAAATGGATTTCAGTAACATTAAGACCCTCCAGAAAGAGAAAGGAAATAATATTGAGGCTTCCATTTGATGTTAATTCAAACGTAGAATTAAAGGTAGCTGGGTTATTCGATATAGAGAAAATAGAGAAGATTAGATGGGATGATAAAGAAAAATTTATTTTTCCTGGAAATAAGGTTAAATAACCAGCTTACTGCTTGTATTTAAAACCGGTTTCTCCATCCCATTTTTCCAGTAAACATATTTGAAATCCCAGTTTAAAGCACAGGCACCAACATTTTCATCACTATCTACTACAACTATGCCGAGATTATACTTTTCACCATCCATTTCAGCAAGCTCCATGACTTTTTCGACGACCATTACGGCTACCTCCTTTACTCCATGCCCCCTTCTTAATAAATCTACAGCCATTTTAGCTGCATCTATACGTATAGCTAATTCCCCTAAACCTGTAAGTATTGCTGCACCGACCCCATTTTCTGCATAAAATCCAGCCCCCATTATCGCAGAATCTCCAACTCTACCGGGAATCTTATAGGCCAATCCACTTGTAGAGGTTCCGGCCGCAATATTTTTATTAGAATCTATTGCTATCAATCCAGTCGTATCTTCCTCAATTCTACCGAACCATTTAAGTATATTCTTATATTTTGGTCTTACTTCTCCTCGCTCCACTTTCTCTCTAAATCTAGCTATTTCTTCATTATATTCTCTTAGATTCTTTGAAGATGATAGTTTTAGGTGAAATATTTTAGCCATCTTCAATGCACCTTCACCAACTATTAATACATGTGAGGTATTTTCCATACATTTTCGTGCAAGCGTTATTGGATGAACAACATTTCTAACCCCGCCTATACCACATCCCCTTAGAGAAGCTCCATCCATTATACCAGCATCTAATTCAACCACTCCCTCTATATTCGGTCTCCCATTTAATCCAACACTTCTTACCGATCGATCTTCCTCGATCACCCTTATACCATATTCGACTGCATCTAGAGCTGAACCACCGTTTTCCAGTATTTTTTTAGCAGCAGTAACTGCCTTTAATCCAAAGTCATGATAGGATGCCGCCAAAACCATGTATACCCCCTAAATTTTCCTCTCGAGATCTAGCTGTGAAGCTGCCGACCAGAATCTAGCTACAATTCTCTCCAATCCATTATATTTCCTCTCTTTAAGCCATAGATATGCATATTGATTTGACAGTCTAATATAGTCGGATATGCTTATCTTATCCTCCACCTTCTGGAGACCTATCTTAATACAATCATATATAAATTTAAGTGGTTCTGGAAGCATTATATTACTATATTTCTCTAATATTTTTTCCCATACATCATATATTGGATAATCCTTTATCTCCTGTGTAGGGTTAAATAAAACTTTTTTAATATAGTTTGATACCTCTATCCTACCAACATCCTTTCTGAATTCAAGTATCTCTTTACTCTCTCCACTAATTGTGATCCACTTCTCCTCCCACTTACCATTGCCTTCAGCTATCTCCATTGTTGCAAGTATTAAGGGATATAGATATGAGAATAAACATTCCTCTCCATCATCACCCCATGCTGTAGCCATAAATCCGAGAATCCCCTCCTTTCTGGCAGCTTCCAGAAAGTTTGATATATTTTTTAACGCTGTTTCAAAGTCTGGATAATATCTATTCCAATTTGAATATCCTGGACATGCTATTTGAATATAACCTTTATCCTTAAACATCCTTATTTTTCTTATAAAATGTTCTTTAGGACTTGGACTATAATCCCAGTTAGCTATAATTACTTTACTCCATATCTTATCTTCAATAAGTTTCCTCCATAACTCTCTCCCCCCTTCTCTGAGATACATTCCTATAAGCATATCTCCCCATAATATTGGCCTTTTACCCTTCTTCTCAACCATATTAATCATATTTTTATGATGCATTAAATATAGCTCTGGACCCCTATATGTCAATGTTTTATCGAGACTTTTACCTCTACCCATAGCCCATGTCTCATCTCCACCAATATGAATATATTTTGATGGAGATGTATCTAAAGCCTCCTCCAATAAACTATATGCAAAATTTCTTGCCTCCTCATTGCTTACATCTAGACATCCTTCTCTAGGCCTATGCCATTCACTATACTTCCTATACTCCGGTAAAGTTAATATATTCTCCATATGTCCTGCAAGCTCTAGAGATGGAAAGACATTTATACCAAGCTTTTCACCATAATCCAATATCTCATTCCACTCCTCCAATGTTAGTTTACCTCTCTTTAAACCTATGGATGGATATTTCTGCCATGGATATAGGTCTTCAAAATATATTGCAAAGAAATTATATTTTAATAGGAATAGTAGTCGCAATATTTCTTTAAATGTATCTACCTTCGGTACACCGCCTCGAGCAATATCTAGATGAAAACACCTAAACTTGAATATAAATTTCTCTCTTACATATACTTCAGGCAAATATCCTTCTCTCTGCAATGTTAATTGGATTATTGAAGCATATGCTGTTTTCTCATCACCCCAATAAAAAATTTTTCCCTCAGCAATCCTTATACCATTATCTTCTCCATCAGTTTTCTCTATAATCCAATCCCCCCTAGGTAGATTAAATTCTCTAATAAGGAAATCTGGAAAATTTTTGAATCCATTAAACCTAAACCATCTTCCAGTAAACTTTAATTCATCTGGTTCAGGGGTAAGGCTTATCATATATTACACCGATGCTAAAATATATTTTAGGGATATATAATTTTAATGACTTAGTGATAGGATGAAACAGTATCATGCAAGGGTTAGAGGAATATATTGTACAGCTCTTACAAAGATATTGTTGGATATGAATTTTAAGATTGTACAGGCATCAGAAATAATACAGGATAGACTTGAATTAAATGAGGAAATCGATTTCTATGACATAGATATAAAGGATAGAGATGATAGGCAAGGAATTAAAGTTACAGGTTTAATGGAACCCCTAAATATTTTTATCAAAAACCTTAGAGAATATATGCTTGACATAATTATACGTAGATGGCCTATACCTATAGATGGAATATATGTGGGTAAAGTAACAGATATACATCAACATATATTGTATATAGATATTGGTGAAACCATAGGTACTCTCAAAATAGAAAAAACAGATAAATATTCGATTGGAGAGAAAATATTGGTTCAAATTAATAGGGAATCTGCTGGAAGAAAGCATCCATATCTTTTAAAGGAAATTAGAATTCCTGGAAAATATGTTATTTTAATCGATAAACCTGGAGTAAAGATAAGTAGGAAAATCGTTGACAAAAATTGTAGAGAAAAACTATATAATCTTGGCAGAAAGCTGGTTGAAGACAATATTGGATTAATTTGGCGTTCATCTTCAAAGAATAAGGATGAAGAAATACTTATAGAAGAATATAATTCTCTAAAAGAGCTTTACTATAAGATTATATCGAATGCTGAAGAAGAAAATACTCCTAAAATGATATGGGGCTCACAATATTTTATAGACATAGAGTTTCCATATCTATCTAAGATTTTCCTAGATAATATTAGGAGTAAGGTTGCTCCAACTATAAAAAATCATCATAGGTTTAGAGCTTCTGGCCCAATAATATCTAGGTATGTTGATATGGCTGAAAGGCTTCTCGAAAGAGGGGATAAACCTGAAAATGTTTATAAGAAATTTTTGAATACAATCGATAAATATTATTTCTGTGAAGGAGACTATATAAAGATATATCATGTAAAGCCTGATGGAAAAGTTATCGTAATGGGTCCAGCAAAAGTTATTGAAATGAGCTGGGATAGGAGTAAGATATATGTAGAGAGGAGGATTATGGGTAGGGGAGTATACGATGGATTAGATATAGAGAAAGAAGAAGGAGATTATGCTATAACGGTATTTGAGGAGGGCAAATGGAGCTATGAAACAAGGTATTATGATAGGGAAAATAAATTGAAGGGTATTTATATAAATATTAATACACCTATAGAGGTATATCCATTTGGAATAAGATATATTGACCTAGAAGTTGATGTAACGATAGATAAAGATGGGATAAAGAAAGTCCATGACCTAAGTCTATTTAAAAATGCCATTGAAATGGGGTTTCTAAACCCTAAAATAGAGGAAAGAGTCTTAAATTTAATAATGGAGGTGGAGAATAAACAATTTCAGCTTGACTAATCAAATACAGTAGTAATAAATTAATAGATAATTTATTATTATACTTTAGAAATCTAAACGTGATACATATGTTCAAACTAACTTTACCTCAAACTTCTATAAAAGCTGAAGGAGAATATGATGTAGTAATTATAGGTGGAGGTGTTGCTGGATTAACGTCTGCATTATATTCTGCCAGATATGGTTTAAAAACGATTATTTTAACTAAAGATATCGGTGGAACTACCGCCATAGCCGGGATAATTGAAGATTATCCTGGATTTGAACAGATTAGTGGAGAAGAGCTGGTTAATAGGTTTGTGAGACAAGTGAAGAAATATAATGTACCAATAATAGTCGATATAATTACCGATATAAGGGGTAGTCTTAACGAAAAATTTAAAGTAATTGGCAGCGGTGGAGAATATGTTGGAAGAACTGTCATAATTGCAGTTGGAGCTGAGAGGAGAAAGCTTAATGTTCCAGGCGAAGAAAAGTTTATTGGTAGAGGAGTATCATATTGCGCTGTATGCGACGCTCCATTATTTAAAGATAAAGTTGTTGCAATAGTTGGTGGAGGAGACTCGGCTATAAAAGAAGCTTTACATCTATCACAATTTGTTAAAAAGCTTTATGTGATCCATAGAAGAAAACAGTTCAGAGCAATACATCTATTGGTAAAAAAACTTCTGTCAAAGCCCAATGTAAAACCATTACTCAGAAGAAGAGTTGTTGAAATAGGTGGTAAAAATAAGGTTGAATATATTGTTCTCGATGACGGTGAGAAATTAAATGTAGATGGCGTATTCATCGACATTGGTATAACTCCTCCTAAAGACTTCTTTATAAAAAATAATTTAAAAGTGGATGAGAAGGGATATTTAATAGTGGATTCGACACAAATGACCAGTAGAGAAGGGATATTTGCTGCCGGGGATTGTACAAATGCTTGTAATAGATTTCATCAAATAGTTACTGCGGCGGCTCAAGGAGCAATTGCAGCCGACTCCGCCTTTAAACTAATTCTGAAAAGATATAGGGAAACATTGCTAAAAGTAACTGGATATAGATAAAATACATATAACTATATTATAACTTACTTCTTTTCATAAATGGATCTATATTTGTCTTTAATAGAACTAGGTTTCCTAGTAATGTGAAGATAGCGGCTATTGGACCCCACCACAACAGTCCGCTTGTATACCCTCTTCCAGGAACATTTGGAAGTGTAAGTATATATCCTATCAAGATATATGCAAATGTTTGGAATATATTTAATGGTAAATAGTTAAATCCAGTATATAATCCAGCCCTATTTTCACCAGTATCTATTTCATCTTTATGAGCTAGGTCTGCTATAATTACATATGGAAATAGGTGGAATCCGGATGCACCCATTGCTCCCAGAACTATAAATAAATATCCTAAAATATAGCTTGGAAATGGTAGTTTAATTAATCCTATTATTGGTGTAAACAGGAGTGCTATCATAAATATTATGTTTGTAAGAAATAATGTTTTGCCCTTACCCTTCTTCTTAGCCATCCTACCCCATATATAGAAAAATCCGACTATAACTATTAACAATATTAATCCAAAGCTTAGTGACTCTGGTCCTTCAGTAATACCTATAACCTTCTCAATATATGTTAATACTAGTGATGATGTCATTGTTATTGCGACCGAAACTAATCCCTGCACCATAACCCATTTCATATACTCTTTATTTGATATAATTATCTTCATATCTTTTATAAAATTCGGTTGTAATATGGTACTAGTCTCCTTTGGAATAAATAATATTGATGGAAGATATAATAGAACTTCGAATATTGCTAATACACCTAATACTATCAAAGCTAATCCATCTTGTCTCAGTATCGAGGGCAGAAGAAATCCTATAACAACTGAAATAGCATTTGCAAGAAGATTCGAAAAATTTTGTAGAACTGAAACCTCTATCCTTTCCTCCGGCTCAGTTATCTCAGGCATCCATGCCTGAAAAGGTGTTAATAGAAATGCATATGAAAAATGAAATAAACTATTGAAGAACGCTGCATATATAAATAATGTAAATTGATCAACATTTCTCCCTAGAAAGTGATGTGGTATAAAGTACATGTAGAATGATAGCGCGAGCAAAGGTGCACCGAAAATTATATATGGCTTCCTTTTACCCCACCTAGTTTTAGTTATATCACTTATATATCCCATAAGAAATTCAGCTGTAGCTATGACTATTTTTCCAGCAGCATTGGCCCATCCAGTTAAGACTGGATCCAAATTATAGTATCCCCAATATACATATACACTTGCCCATCCAAATAATCCGAGAAGAGTGCTTGAACCAAGTCTAGCAATTCCATAAGAAAATTTTTGCAGCCTATTTAACATAATAATATCACAGGGAAATATATATTAATTAATTTAATAACTTTTACATAATGGTGCCGATATGAAAATAGGGTTTAAAAACATCATTATATTTTTAATTGATACTCTTAGAGCAGACCATCTGGGTTGCTATGGATATCCTAAAAATACTAGTCCAAATATAGATAAACTTGCTAAAAGAGGAATAATGTTTTTAAAATGTTATGGTAGTGATGTACCTACCCAGCCTGGACATACAGCCTTACTATCAGCTACAAGAGGTATAAAAACTGGTGTAGTTACTCATGATCCTGATCAGCAGACCATTTCTAGAGAAATATTTTGGCTTCCAAGATTTCTTGGAGAAAATGGATGGAAAACTATTGCAGTAAGTACCCTTCAATCAATGAAAGGGTGGTTTGTAAATGGGTTCCACATATATATAAATCCTATGGCACATGATCCTGGAATGCTTCAACAAGTCGATGCAGAAGATATAAATAGATATGCACTAAAATTTATTGAGAAATATAGGGATGAAAAATTTTTCCTCTATATTCATTACTGGGATCCACATATGTATTATTCTCCACCCGAAAAATATTCATGGATTTTCTATGATGGAGGGGATCCACTTGACCCTTTAAATAGAAGTCTCGATAAATATAAGAAGGATATTAAATGGTATTTCCATGAAAGACAGCTATTAATGTCCTCAAAGATTTTGGGTGAAAACTGTATTGCGACAGATATAAATTGGTATATTTCACAATATGATGGTGAAATAAGATATGTCGACGATTCTATTGGAGAAATTTTAGATAAATTAGATGAACATTCATTGATGGATGATACACTTATAATTATAACTTCGGACCATGGAGAAACGTTTGGTAGGCCTAAAATACTTTTCGATCATGGAGATGTATCTGAACCAGTTATAAGGCTTCCACTAATATTTTATAATCCAGTACTAGAAGACTCTCTAAAGATAGAGAGTTTTGTTCAAAGTATAGATATTACTCCAACAATTATAGATATGGTTGGATTAAAAATTCCTCAAAACATAGATGGTAAAAGTATGCTACCATTAATAAATAAAGATGTAGATGAGTTTAGAAAGAGAGTTTATTCCAATACAGCTATGTGGACAGCTCAGCGTACAATTATAGAAGATAAATGGAAGCTTGTAGAGACAATTGACAGCGGGTTCTGGGATTATCCAGATATAGGATTATATAATTTAGAGAAGGATCCATTTGAGGAAAACAATGTATTGAAGGATGAGAAGGAAATAGCTATAAACTTATATAACAAGATGTATAGATGGGTTAACAGTCAGCTTGGATTAAAAATGGATCCAATCAGATATACTGCTTGGAAAGGAATACCATCGCTTGAATGGGTTAGAAGAAATTGTATAAGAAAAAATGTTTATGGAGAATGGATAAAGTTCGCGGAAAAAAGAATAAAAAAATACGGTAAAACATCTGTAAAAATTTAATCAGTATTCTATATTTGTAAAAATTTAAAGATAAATATATCTTATCACATATATTTATTTGGGGATGAAGTGCATATAGACGTTAAGCTAATCCTCTTCATCCTCCTGATCACATCACTATATAGTAATAATTATATTGTTTTAAATAGTGAGGACAATACTATTTTTAGCTCGGAACTAATATTATCACTAAATATCTATTTAACATTTCTAATGAAGATAGAAATCTTAGCTTATAAATCTTACATTAAGTTTTGAAATAAAATCACATTTGCCAATATATTGAGTATTCTCCACATCCAGCTGTTGCCAGTCTTCCTACATGAAGATATTCTCCCAGCATTAATAGTTTTAGAATTAGATCGGTTTCAGCCCTTCTCCAGAAACCCTTATCTACTTCATATAAATATTTTCCTATAACGAATTTTCCAAGTCTTTCTTCGGTATTCCTCTCTATACTGAATTTTTAAGCGAGATATATCTATATCTAAATTGAATCAATCTGCTATATTTCTTTAGCTATTTTCCTATTTCTCTATCAACCTTCTCAATTCATGTGTATCTGTAAAATCTTTTACATCAATTTCTATTGAATCCACTAAACTGGTTAAGCTTAATGTTTTAATCGGCTTTAGATGGATTTCTCCATTTACAACTTTTAGGATAAATAGGTTAGATTTTATGATCCTCCTTATGGATACTGGTATTATTATCCTTCCTTGCCTATCCATTCTAATAACCATATTCATTATATACACCATATTAGATCTATGCTATAATATATGAATATCCCATTTATTATGAATCTATGTATTTATAGATTGATAAGCAATATACTTTATTTAAACTATATTATGAAATAAAGTTTATTGTTAGCGTGGTTTGTCTGTTGAGAACTGTTGTTGCCTCCTCTTATCATATACAACTATGAAATGTGATTCACCAATCTTCTGGTATCCTGATCTCATTAACCTACTTAAATGTGGCATCTAAAGTAGACTACTCAAAATGTGCTACATCTAAAGTATACATAATATATAATTCTATTCACATAATCTTATTTACAGGATTCAGATAATGTTGATTAGAGAGTTATAATAAGGTATCGGAGAAAAATATTCCCTTAATATATATTCCGGAGAATGAGAGAAGAGTTATATGACTTATAAGGAAGATTGAGGAAAAAGTTTAATTTATAGTAATAGTAGTTCCATTTCTTTTAGTTTTCGGGATATTGGGTCGATTTCTAGACCTAATTCCTCTAATGTTGTTATACCGAGTATGTGAATATTTTTATCTCCGAATACCACTATGGTGTGAGTTTCTCTATTATTTATCTTAATCCCTATTATTCCTATATCTCTTTCAACTATCCTATTATCTGCCAGCCTAAACTTCCTCCTACCTATTTTTCGAATATTAAGCTGATTAAGCAGTGTTTCTGGAAGTACTGTATAGACTGCCCCTATATCTGCTAGAAATTCTACTTCCTGTGACTTCTTTGGATCAAATATATTCCAAATAAAAGCTTTAACTTTTATAAATCCCATTAATACCCCTACAATAATATTTCCATATAGAATATATTTTAACTACATATAAAGATTTATTCTAGACGATGACAATCCATACAATATTACTTAACGTTATAATCAGTATTTATATATCGATGAAACTTCCTCTTTTCTATATTTTAATATTTTAGATATTAGCATTATATATTTTGAGTTTTAAACAAATAGGATTGCCTAAATCTTAGCCGTATTATCCTCAACTACTCTCAGATTTTCTAAAACTTTTAACGTTATATATCGTTACGTGACGTTGTGAATCCCATTAACTTTATTTAATTATCTCTTATCCCGATATAATCGACGTCTATGTTTTAATCCTATTATATATTTAAACTTCTTTTTCCTATATTTTGGAGACGTGTTTAGCATTGGATTATATATTATATTCTCTACATTTATCTCATATCCAGTAATTATGGGTTTCTTTTTCTCCATCATATTTTCATCAAATAATATTATTCAAATTGATTTAATATAGTTTTTTAGTTTTTGCTGGTCTTAGAGTTGAAGCTAAAAGTTATATTTGGGTCGAAAACTCCTCACTACCTAAAATATTCCTACAAATTCTATCAGCATAATTCTAATAGGAATAGAAAAACTCTAAATTTATTTGGAATAGAATCTGCCATAACCAGATGGCCAACCTCATCGAAAACTCTTTACATATCTCAAATATATATGCCTTCCTATATGTTTTAACAATCCGATAGAAACTTTATCATCCAGACTATTTAATATTTTCAATCCATATATAGGTTTAGCCACTTTTTAATATATTATAAGAATCCTCTATTTTTTCTTGCTTATTACTATAATTTTGATTTAGGAGATTTTGTGATAGTTAAATATTTATAAGATTATTTTATTGCATTTAGGAGTATTTGGAATGGAGGTTTGGATGAGGAAGATATTGATATTTGTGTTAGTTTTAACTTTGATTTTATCTTTGGCAGTATATGTTTTTATTAGGAAGAATATGGGGCATGGGGTTTCTGTACCTGATCCTGTAAGGATTAGGGTTAAAAGTCAACTTGTATGTAGAATGGTTGGTTCGGAGCTTACTGGAGATATAGGTATAGTTGGTACGGATCTAGGTATTCCGGTACTTGTACATGTAAATGGTTCTCCTAAAATATTTTTTCTATTTGGGGATGTCATATCGAAACAGAAGCCTGGAGCGAATGCCATGGCGTATGCTAATTATCCCATTAATGGTTGTCCCGATCTTAGATGGTTTATGGATGATGGGATGTATAGAGAGATGTGGGGTTCTTTGCGAAAGGATGGGGTTGATGCATCTACACCTCCAGCCGGTGCAGTAGAGATAGATGGAGTCTTATATGTATATGGTTTTAGAGTGACTCATTGGAAGAAAAGGCTTCAGCCGAATGATGCTACACATGGATATGGTGTATTATTTAAACGTTTAGGGAATGGGGAATTTGTTGAGACAAATGTTTCATGGCCTGTAGACTCTAAATTTGTAAACATTGCACCGGTATCTGGTAAGTTAAACGGTAAAAATGTTGTATTCTTATTTTCCTCTGGAAAGTATAGGGATTCTCCAATATATTTAGCATATGTTCCAGCAGATAAGATGGAAGATCTATCATCCTATAGATATTTTATTGGTTTAGATGATAGGGGGAATCCTCTCTGGAGCAATAGATGGAATGACGCTAAACCCATAATAAATAAGGTAAAGGTTGGAGAACTATCTGCAATATATCATCCATATCTAAAACAATATCTATTAATGTTTAAAGACTATAGTGTTAATGGAGGATTGCAAATCCGAGTGGCATATAATCCATGGGGACCTTACTCTAAGCCGACTAAGCTTAACCCGTTATCTCCAAAACCTTCTTGGCTTAAACCTAGCTGGGGTGGACTATATGGTGGATACATTGTTCCAGGATCTTATGGAAAAGATGGACATACACTATACTATGTAATATCTCTTTGGATACCTTATTCAACATTCTTAATGAGAATAGAAATAGAAATACCTTAATTATATAATCAATATATTTAATAAATAATTAAATTTAGATAATTAAATTCTTTGAATTATATTTGGCTGAGATATATTGGCTTTCCTTCTCTAGCTGATTCTACTGCTGCTAGTGTTAGTTGTAGTGTTTTTACTCCTTCTTTTATCGGTGTTCTTGTTTCGCCATCTTCTTTTACTGCTTGTATTAGATTTCTTTGGTTTAGGTATATTGGATCTCTTCCTATCTCTCTATGTTCTTCTATTCTTAGTGGGGTTGTTGTATTCCAATATATTTTTAATGTGCCTGGTTCATCGCTTTCCAGCATTGCTTTGCTTCCAACTATCTTCCATTTAAACCATCCAATGTTTGGTGCAGCTCCTATTGTCGCCGTTATTGATCCTATTGCCTTTGATTTAAATCTTAATATTGTGCTGCTTACATCTTCTATACTCATGTTTGGTATATTTTTATAAAATATTTTGTCTAGTTCGCAGTATACTTTTTCAACGTCTCCTATAAGCCATCTAAGTAAATCATATAGATGTGTAGATTGTTCGACTATTTGTCCACCACTT
>CAZKAY010000014.1:23626-32317 GCA_964550975.1 uncultured Thermoproteales archaeon
CCCCATTTTCTATGAGTTTTTTGGCTCTCTCTGCTCCAGCTGAAAAACGTTGTTGATATCCTACTTGGCTTTTGACTCCATATTTTTCTACAGCCTTCTCCATTTTTCTGGCCAAATCCATATTTAATGCAATTGGTTTTTCGATATAGATATTTATATTGTTTTCAGCTACAACCATAACCTCATCTTTATGGGCAAATGGAGGTAGACATATAAATACTATATCTAGGTCTTCATTTTTAATCATTTTATTGTAGTCTGTATATGGATTTCCCTTAAAATTTTCGGCAAAATTTTTTGCTCGAGATAGATTTATATCTGTAAATGCTACAGGCTTTACATCATCCATTTTTAATAATCTTCTAATATGAGCTCTCGCTATACCTCCACATCCAATAAATCCTATTTTAAGTTTATCCATATAGCTCGCCTATATTAGAAATAATATTTATTTAATATTTTAACATTATTATGAAGGGTTATATATGATTAAGATTGATGGTGCTACTAAGAGTGGTAGCGGCACTATTTTGAGATTAAGTATTGCATTGGCATCTATATTGGGTGAAGAACTCTATATATATAATATTAGGAGAAAGAGAAGTAATCCTGGTTTGAGACCACAGCATTTAGAATCTGTTAGAACTGCTGCTAGAGTAGCGAATGCGGATATTACTGGAGCAAAAGTTGGTTCAATGGAACTTAGATTTAAGCCTAGAAAGATTAGGGGAGGAGAATATATATCTGAAATAGGAACTGCTGGAAGTATTCCAATGCTATTTATGTCTATACTACCTATATGTATTTTTGCTGATAAACATGTTAGGGTAATTGTTAGGAGAGGTGGTACCGATACAAAACATGCTCCTACAATAAATTATCTAAAATATATATTGCTTCCCATGCTGAGGAAAATGGGGATAAATGCTCATATTACTGTAAAGAAATATGGATATTATCCTAAAGGTATGGGTGAAGCTATATTAGAGGTAGATCCTGTAGATAAGCTTAAACCAATTATACTTGATGATAGGGGAAAATTTATTGGTATTGAAGGTATATCTGTATGTACATTTCTGAAGGATAGGAGAGTGGCTGATAGACAGGCTGATGCAGCGAAAAGGGTTTTAAGTAGAAGAGAATATAGAGCTAATATAAATGTTGTATATGATTTTTCAAACCCTCTCCAGAAAGGTAGTTCAATAGTATTGTGGGCTAAATATGAAAAAACTTTGTTGGGTTCAGATGCTATTGGGGAGATTAGGAAGACTAGTGAGGCTGTTGGAATGGAGGCTGCAAACAAATTGTTAGAGGAAATAGATTCAAATGCAACTGTAGATATACATTTATCAGACATGCTTATACCATATATTGGGTTAGCGCCGCCCGGATCAATCTATTATACAAGGACTCTTACAGACCATACGGATACAAATATATGGCTTGTAGAAGAAATTCTTGGTGTAAAAATAAGTGTGGAGAAAACTGGAAACTTATATAAAATATATAGAGTTTAAGGATCTATTCTATTCTCCTCCATATATTTTAAGAATATAGACATGGTTTCTATAAGGATGTCTAGTCTCTAATAGTTTCATAAAGTTTTTCTGGAGGAAGATATACATAGTTATGTACTAGTATGTTTCTAACTTTAATTAAATCTATAAGCATATCATGTTTTAGACGATTAATTATATTGTTTCCCACAATATATATTACATCTCTATATGATCTAGGAGTTCTCCAACCCATATGAGATATGATTACCTCGCCTACATCGATGACGGCATCTATAGCTATATGTAGATTTCTCTCACATATATCTATGAAATCCTGATTAGATTTAAATTGATTTAAACTATATTTTGATAGTTCTTTAAGCCTTTTGCATGATTTCTAAAATCTATTTATCCTCATCTTTACTCCTGGAGACGGCATCTCTTATCTCCCTCAAAGTTTTTCTATAAAATTTTTCGAAGTGATAGCTAAAGTCTAGATATAGGTCTATCGAATTAATTTTATCATCCATATATTTGTTATAATCCTCACAGTATGCAAGTATACCTTCACTATATACCTGATATCTAACTATTAGGTCTGCTATGTTTAAAGGAACTACATCTACTTTTACATTAAATATTTCTTCTAAGTCGAATGCTATATCCATAGCTTTACTTAAATAATCTATATTATTTTTTCTAAACATTACCGCAATATCTATATCACTATATTTTTTACTATCACCTCTAGCGTATGATCCGAAGAGAACAGCATATATACATTCATATTTTCTACATACATCTCCCACTATTTTTAGAATCTCATTCAGCGAAAACATAGCTTACACTATATATTAATTTTTACTACAACTATTTAATATTATCCGATATCACTAGGTATCGGATATTCGAAGAGAAGTTTATTAATGATTAGTATAATAAATTATTTGTGATAGAAATATGAAATATTGGATGGTTATTCTCTTACTCATAACTGTCTTATCCATAACTATTTTCTATATCCTCTATTTTCCCAGTACTGGAGAAGGGGAGAAGATCAGTGAATTAGGTAAATTGAAACCGGTTTCATGGATAAAGATAACTGTGCTTATTGATAATAATGAATGGAATGGATTAAGGTCTCCATGGGGTATAAGTATATATATTGAGACTCCTAGTTCTAGGATATTGTTTGATGCAGGTCCAGATCCAAATGCATTGGAATCTAATTCTAAGACTTTAGGTATAGATTTAAGTAAAATTGATTTTATAGTTATATCTCATGAGCATGGAGATCATGTAAACGGTCTACAATATGTGGCCAAGGTTAGGAAAAATATCAATGTATATGTTCCAGCCCATATGAATATTCTTACAAAGAATTGGATAAGAAGTCTAGGATTTAATGTTATAGATGTATATAATACTACTATTCTCTCAAAAGGTGTAGTTATAATTGGAGAACTATATGGCCCTCCATATGAACAAGGATTAGCAATATATGTGGAGAATAGAGGCTTAATCATATTCAGTGGATGCAGTCATCCTGGAATAGATAAGATTAGTGAAAAAATATTTAAGGCTACAAATATTAGCCCCTTTCTAGTGATGGGGGGATTCCATCTAGCAGGCTCTCCCGAATCTAAAATTAGAAAAGTTATAACGAATCTCTTATCCCTTAATACAAAATATATTGCACCAATACATTGTAGTGGAAGTCTTATAAGAAATATTCTTGAAAAAGAATATAGTCAAACTTTTATAAAACTTCATGTGGGTTCAAAAATATATTTAGATAAAAATGTTATTGAGGTTAAGAATTAGATGAATATTTTTATAATCATCCAGGAGGCAGCTATAACTAGAATGAGGGCGAAGAATTTTCTAAGAATATTTTCTCTAACCTTTATGTGAAGCCTTGCACCTATCTGTGATCCAGCTATTATTGCTATTGCCAACTCTATGGCCAATATTGGATTAAATCCGCCTCTAACCATATGTCCAGCAAATCCCATGAATGATGATGTTAATACTAGAAATGTATTTGTAGCCATAGCTATTCTCAATGGAATTCCTCCAAACAATATACATATAGGTATTATTAATCCTCCACCAGATATGCCTGCCATTCCGGCTATAAATGCAACTATACTTATCGGTAAAATAATGTATAGTAGATTTACATGATAGGTAAAGCCATGTACATTTCTTTTCCATATACCTATTTTTCCCGGCTTTGCCTCCAATCTATATCCCTTATATAATAGATATGCTGAGAATAGAAGGAAACTTGAAAACAATATTTTTAGATATATTGCTGGAATTCTATATGATATAAATCCTCCGAGAAATGCTGATATAGCTACACAGAATCCTAAAATAAATGCAAGCTTCCAGTCGACTAATCTATGTTTTCCATGAAAAATTGTTATCATTGAAATACCTTGAATCATTATTAGAAATAGGCTTATTCCAGATGCAGTATAGTAGTCTATCGATAAAAATGTTATGATGATTGGTAGATAAAATTCTCCTCCACCCCTACCAAACATTGAAAACACTAGGGATGTCAAAAATATTCCTATCAATGCTAGAAGAAGATTCATGACAACCACTAATAACTTTTAGGAAAATTGGAGATATTTAAATTTTATGAAAAATATGCCTAAATATTATCTATTTAAATGCATATAATTAATATATTTATTGCATATACACAAAATTATCCTCTAATGTTCTTTAATATTAGTCTACCTTTCCTAGATAATTTATAATATGTATGATGTTTATGAACCTCTTTTGCAAGCTTAAATTTAGCTTTAGATCTTTTAATGGATTTTCCATGAGCCTTCTCTATAAAATTTTCTTGCTCTAATTTGTCTAAAATTGGAAACAATCTCTGCAGGGGTATTTTAACATGTATTGAAATAGAAGTAGCATAATCTATTCCAGCGAGCCTTAAATGTCTTAACACTAAGACCTCCTCAGGAGACAAAATATTATTCATACTATTATTATAGGAAAAGAATATAAAATATTTTAACGAATATCTAATTTCTACACCGATAAAGTTTGTAAATTAATTTCTATTATCGATATATTTCTTCTATATCTATTCTTTTTATTTTTAGGTTTAGATCATAGTAGTAGGTTAGAAATATGTATTGTTTTTTAAATGTTATGCTTGTATAACAATATCTATGATTTAAATCCGGTTCTATATCCATCTTTTTTATCCATGTTTCTCCCTCATCTCTAGAGATTGCTAGTGATAATGGTGCCCTATGTTGAAAAATTCTGTCACATATGTCTGCTCCTCTTCTCTTTAGATTCTCGATATTAAAATTATTTTTATCATTCCATATTAATATTAGATCCCCTGTCTGCGGTATTCTTTTTATTGAAGACGGTGATGTAGGTGCTTTTACATTTAGTGATTTTGGTTTACTCCAAGTTTCTCCCCAGTCTTCTGAATGGCTTGCATAAATATATCCTAGTCCAGTCCTCATATACATCATTATCCTATTGTCTTTTAACTCTATTATCCCGGGCTCCTGTAATCCTATTAGACTATCTATGTTTTCGGGAAGTTTTACCTCATTCTTACTTTTAACCCACGTTTCTCCATTATCATCAGAATAATATATGTATGATTTCCAATAGCTATGGTTTACCGAGTCTTGATATGTTGATACTGGTGCTATTATTCTTCCAGATGAAAGCTGTACAACTCTATCGTTATTCATTACAAAATATCCTTTATCTACTGTTACTAGGATTGGTTTACTCCATATCTCTCCCTCGTCAAAAGATTTACGCATATAGAATCTAAGATCTTCAAAGGAATTTTTTACACCATAGAAGAATGCTATTTCACCTGTCTTTAATCTAACTAGACTTACACTCATAACGTTACATTGACCTATATTTTCTTGAAGTATAAATGGTTTTGACCAGCTATATCCATTATCATAAGATTTTATTCCAACTATTCTTGCAGGTGAAAAATCGCTAGAACCTCCATAAAACTCTGTATATGCTAATAGTAGGCTTCCATCCTTTAAAACTATTAAGTCTCCTTCACCCTTTCTAGGATGATCCTTATCCACAGGAATCATATATTCATACATAGTTTCACATATATTCAAGTGGTGATAAAATATTTATGATAATCCTTCCGATAAAATATCGTTACTTGTCTCAATAAGGCTATACGGTTTCAAGTATATATTTCTTTAAAATTGGATCATCTATAAAATATCTTCCATCTCTTTTAACGACATTACCATATTTTACTAATTTTTTAAGTAGTCTTGAAAAAGTTTTATCATCTATATTTCCAGAAAGATTTATTACATAGTTTTTATATCAATCCATCTAGATATATTTATTGACAATGCTTTTAATATTGCCATATATCTTTTCCTAGAAAACGCTATAGTTTTTTCAAGTTCCTCTCCAACAATTTTATATCCTTCATCAAAAACTTTTTTAAGCGAATATTAAGATGAGGAAACCAAAGCTAATATGGATGCTGCATACAGTATAGCTACATGATAGAAATCATATGCTAATGGTGACTGTAAAATTAAGGCTGATATAGATATATCAGTTTAAGATATTTTAAAATATAATCTCATTTTATTCTGTAATCATAGAACAAATATTTTTATTGCTAAGATAGATAAAAGACTTCCAATAAGACTTATCGATAATGGAGTAATGCCTGGCTCTAAGAATATTGTTGGAAATAATATTGGACTTATAATGATATATCCAAATCCATTAAACCCTAACCGCTACATATTATTGAATTCATCTATAAATCCAAAAGTAATGTATAGTATAAAGAAACTTTTATAACGGATATTAAGATTTATACTGGAAAATACCGGTATTTCCGATATTTTTATATATAAATTGCGTAAAATATTGGTTGATGATGGTAATGCCGGTATTTTCCAGTATAGATGAGATTTTGAAGAAGGGTGAAAGCGATAAAATTGAGTTTAAAAGTTCTTTAGGCGAATGGAGAGATATTTTAGAAACTATATGTGCTTTCTCTAATACTAAAGGTGGATTAATAATTATAGGGGTAGATGATAAGGGTAATGTTTTAGGTGTGGATATTGGGAGAAAAAGTTTGGAGAGATTGGAGAATGATATTCATCAATTTATTGATCCAAAAGTTTATCCAGAAATAAGTATTAAGGCATATGATAATAAGCTTTTAATAGTTATTAGTGTTGAGGAAGGATTTAATAAGCCATATTTTTTTAAAGGTAGAGCTTTTAAGAGAATTGGAAGAAGTAATAGGATTTTAAGTAGGGATGAGATTGAAAAAATGCTTAGAGAAAAGTTTGTTACCTTCGATTCACTACAGTTTAAACGTAAGTTTGATATAGATGAAGAATTGGTTAAAGAGGTTATTTATAGAGCTAGAATGTATAGAGGTATGAAGATACGATACGATGATCTCTATTCAGCTTTACTTCATTTAGGAGTATATGATGGTAAAAATTTTAATAATGCTGCTGTTCTACTTTTCTCGGATCCATCCATCTATTTTCCACAAGCATGTATAAAGATAGGGTTTTTTAGAAAAGACGAAATTGTTGATGAAAGACTTATAACTGGATCAATTTTGAAGCAAGTTGATGAAGCATTAGATTTTCTGAAGAAATATATGTATAAGGGGTTTGAAATACAAGGAGTTAAAAGAATTGAGAAATGGGAGTATCCTTTAGAGGCTGTTAGAGAAGCTATAGTAAATGCAGTTATACATAGAGATTATTTTTCAACTGCACCAATATTTATAAGGATGGATGAGTATTCAATAGTTGTTGAAAATCCAGGTACATTACCCCTTCAAATATCTATAGAAGATCTTAAAAGGACTCATCCATCTATTCCAAGAAACCCTATAATTGCAAAAATATTTTTCTATTGGGGTTATTTTGAAGAATGGGGTAGAGGAACCTTAATGATGATTAAAAAATGTATTGAAAATGGTTTACCAGAGCCAGAATTTATTGAAGAAAAAGGTTTCTTTAAAGTAGTTTTGAAAAATCGTAAATATATTATAAAAACATATAATGAAAATATGGTGAAGACTTTAGAATTAATTAAGGCTAGAAAAGAATTATATCTGCAAGATCTTATAAAAATTCTTGGATTCTCGGAAAAAACTGTTAGAAATTATATAAATATGTTTGTTGATCATGGACTTATAGAGAAGATAAAAGTTGGGAGAAGGATAAAAATAATATATAAAGAGTAAATATTTATTAAGATATATGATTGACTTTGATTGGATTATTGATGGAAAGCTTGCTGCATCAAGTAAACCGGATTCGATAGAAGATATATTGAAGTGGAGGAATATTGGATTTAAAGCAGTATTAGTTTTAATTGAAGATATAGAGCTAATATATCTTGGTGGCTTAAAGAATTATTTAAAGATTTTAAAGAAAAATGGTTTTAAAACATTGTCTATACCTATAAGAGATTTCCATACACCTACATTTGAGGAAGCTTTAAAAGCTGTAAAATGGATTGAAGAAATGATTTCCCAAAATAATCCTGTCATTGTACATTGTAATGCTGGACTTGGAAGAACTGGTACTATTGTTGCATGTTATCTTGTATATAAGGAGAAAATGGATCCAGGTGATGCAATAAACTATGTTGCAGAAAGAAGACCTGGAAGTTTAGAGATATATGGACAAGTAAGATTTGTATATAAATTTAAAGAATATTTAGATCGTATAATGTAGTTTAATCAACTATTTTACTTTGCTAGGTTCCTTCAACGTTAATATAATTATGCTTACAAATATTATTAATATTAGTGTTGTTATGAATGGGTATCTCGGATTTATATCATATAATATTCCTCCAATTAGACTTGCTGGAGTTCTCGCTACTCCACTTAAGAATCCCCATATCCCTAGTACTAATGGTATTTTTGTTGGATCTATTTCCTCAGTTTTCTCAGTTATATAGGCTGTAGTTGTAGGAGACCATAGAAACCATACAAAGCTCATGAATATCCATGCTGGATACATCATTGACACATTTTTTGCAGATAGAAATATTGATAGAAATATTATTCCAGCAATTTCTGAGAAAAATATGAATATCACTCTTCTCCTAAATCTATCTGAGAGATACCCGGTAACTATAAATCCTA
>CAZKAY010000015.1:0-30573 GCA_964550975.1 uncultured Thermoproteales archaeon
TGCCCTCACTGTCGGTAAGGCTGGAAACAGAAAATAAGACTTGCCATAGGGATCTTCACACTACTTCTGGGTCTAATAACAATCCTTAAAACTTTTCCGGAATTTTAAAGAAATATTAGACTTTGATGGAAAGGTTTTAGCCTATATGCGGGTTACCAAATTTTAGCTAAAATCTATAAAATACTCTCAAGGATATGGAGAAAATTAAAATTTTGGCTAGACAGGATAAAGATATTGTATATTAGAGTTAAAACAAAGATTTTTATGGAGTATTTTCATCTAGAAGTTTTAAATAAACCTATTATTGAGAATTTTATTAGCTTCTGAGAAGGAACAGATATTTAATTAATAATTGTCCCTGATTTAATAGATTTAATTCTTGTTTTAACTCTACAGAATAGACATATGTTTTTTCCAGATGGTTCTCCACATCTACTACATTCGCTTAATTCTAGTTCCTCCGAGTATTTTGCATTAATTAATGGATATATTTTCTTAATATAGGTATTAAACATTGAGAACCTTATTCCAGGATGATTTTCTTCGATCAATAATATAGCCTTTTTTAATGTATGGCTTGATGCCTGAAATGAATATGGACATTTTTTCATACAATAATCTATACCTTTAATCACGGTATATTTCTTGATCTCCTCTTCCGGAGTAAATACCAGTGGCTTTATTCTTGAGATAAGTTTATTTCTTGATGGCGTTACCGGAAAATATTTTGATAAATATTTTAGGTCTCCATGAATATATCCTTGTAATATTACCTGTAAAAAATCGTCTAGATTATGTCCAGTTGCTAAGCGGTCAACGTTTTCCTCTCTAGCAACTTTGTTCAGAATATACCTTTTTACTGTACCGCATATACCGCACACACGTTTACTAATCTTATATTGAACAATATCATCTATAGTAAATCCATAATCTCTCAAATTTATAATCCTATACTCTAACTTAAGTTTTCTAAAATTTTCTAAAGCAATTTTAACACATTCTTCCGAATATTTTCTAATACCTAAATTTATTGTAAAACCGATAAGCTTAAAATCCATAAGTTTGGAGAGACTATAGAGTACATGAAGTAAAGTTAAGCTGTCTTTGCCTCCAGAGACGGCTACACCAATCTTTTCTCCAGGAGATATCATTTTAAATCTTTCAATAGTTCTCTTAACCCTCTTTTCAAAAAACTGTATAAAATGTTCCCTACATAAAGCTATATTAGCATATCTTATATAGATTGAAGCAGGTTTTCCACAAAATTTGCATATCATTTTCTCAACTAATAAAGATATTTTTTTATATTATATTATCGTTATAATTCTAACTTGGTGAAAATATGAGGAAACTATTAATGCTTACACATTCGGCTGGATATAAGCATGATTATCTTCCAGTTGCTGCTGAAATTGTAAAAAAGATAGGGTTAGAGTCTAAAAGTTTTGATACAATTGTAACAGAGGATTGTTCACTTATAAATAATGATTTTTTGAAAAATATTGATTGCTTATTATTTGCTACGACGGGAGAATTACCTATGGATAATAGTCAGAAGGATGCTTTGATAAGTTTCGTTAAGAGTGGTGGAGGATTTGTTGGAGTACATAACGCTACAGATACATTTTATAAATTTCCCCAATATGGTGAAATGATTGGAGGATATTTTAATGGGCATCCCTGGACCCAAGAGATATATGTCATTGTGGAGGATAGATTTCATCCAGCTACAAGACATCTGCCTTCGAGATTTAAAGTCAAGGAGGAAGTATATGTTTTCAGAAATTGGTCTAGAAATAGGACTCATGTATTGATATCGCTCGATAATTCTTCGGTGGATTTAAGTAAGGGTAATAGGAAGGATAATGATTATGCGTTGTCATGGTGTCATAGCTATGGTGAGGGAAGAGTATTTTATACAGCTTTCGGTCATTTTAAAGAGCTTTGGTATGAGAAATGGTTTCAGAAACATTTGCTCGGAGGAATATTATGGGCTATGAGGGTGGAGTGAAAATACTTAGTGAAAGCAATATACCTTTCATGCATTGGGGTATTATAAATAAATATAATTTTAGTGAGGATAAGATTTCGTTTATACCTAGAAAGGTTTTTGATAAAATTTTATATAATTCTGGATCTGGACATTTCAGCTATATTAGTCCTGTGAGAGGTTTTAGGCCTAAGGCATATAGTCTTAAAGGTAGGGTTTCTAAGGATGTTTTTAAACAGATTATTAGTGGAGAAGACTATGCCATATTCATTGCTGTTGATGAAAATATTTTTGATAATGTTTTTTCAGTAAAACCAATGCTATTAAACATTGAGGATAAGAAGATTGCCACAATAATTAATAGATTTCCATCCATGGTTAGAGTTATTGATGAAGATATTTTAGATAGAGTTAGGCATGTAAAAGATATTGCATGGGGTGTAAATTTAGTATCGTTTCCAGTAAAATATTTTGAAAATCTATCTGAAATAGATGTTGATACGCTTACCTACCTTATATATTCAATGAATATTTCGATTAAAAGGGTTTTGGAAAGTGCTTCTAAAAGAGGATTTAATAACTATATAATATATCCATTCTTCAATATAGGCTATCTTGCCGGTGGAAGTCAGCCTAGAATTCATTCTCAAGTATATGTAGATTTAACTGGATATGGTTTAGGTCTAAGATTTAGAGGTCTAATTGAAGTATTTAGGAATAAATGTCCTCTATGCAATGTAGATGGAAGGGAGGTTGGATATGAGTATGATGATTGGTTTGTCTGGGTTAATAGTGCTCCTAGAAGAAATTATGAGATTAGGATAGTTTATAGAGAGCATTTAGATAGCTTTATGAAGTTGAAATTAAATAGTATTAGGAGTCTGAGTAAAATATTGATAAATATATCGAAAATATTAGATAGACTTGGAGTCTATGATAATAGAAATATTCTATTTTACACAAAGCCTTTGATAGAATCTATAGAAAGTTTTCATATATTTATTGAAATACTTCCATTCGAGGTAATAGGAGGCGTTGAACTACTTGATTCATGTAGAGTTATAAGAGTAAATCCGAGAATATTAGTAGAGGATATTAGAAATCTATTTAATAGCCTTTAAAATATATTCTATAAATATTTTGTCTGGAACAACTCCCTCAAACTCTACCTTATCATTTATAACTATCTTTGGTACAGCATATACATTATATTTTTCTGCAAGCTTTGGAAACTCTATACATTCAACCATACTTGAAGTTATATTTAAATTTAATATAGCATATTTATGTGCAGCTCTAACCGCAAGTGGACAATATGGACATGTAGGTGTTACAAAAACCTTTATATCAACCGATTTTTTAATAGATTTCACTTTGTTTATGATATCTGGAGGCAGTTCAACTCGGCCGAGAGATACGTCAACTATATCTTCTATCAATGCTCCGAATTCGTATCCAACAGGAATGCCGAAAAACCTTATATTATATTCTTCTACACCATGTAATAAGATTGCCTGAAATTTATCTATATTATATTTTTCTGCCTCAGGAGACTTCTCAGTCAACTCTACCACTCTTATTCTATTACCACTCAGATTAGATAATGTTTTTAATAATCCTATTGTATCATCACAATAACGGCATTCTTTCTCGACCGGCCTAAAATGATATATTTTTACATCATTTCTAAGCTTTTTAAATATCTCTTTTATCATTTTCTTAGTTTCATCATCTATCTTTATAACCATTTTAATCACTCTAAGAAATTATATGACATTTTCACTGTAAGATGGTTAATATATTTTTCTCTAACCTCTTTTTCTTTTCCTATAGTAATGTTTCTTTAATAGTATTGCATCTTTCTCGATATTTGGGCTTTCACTTATCACTATACCCTTTATATCATATTTTCTCCAGCTTCTTAGTAGAGCCTTGTAGTTTAACTTACTTTCCTTTAAATTCAAATGTTTTTTCTCGCCTTTTTCTCCGAACTCTATTCCAGAAACATGTATATGCATATTATCTAATGCGGTTCTTCCAAGATTTTTTTCAATATAATTTAATATATCTTTAAATTCTCTATAACTATTGTATTTCCCCCTAGTCCTTGCATGAAGATGTGCATAATCTATAACTGGAAGTACATTATCAAGTTCCTGACTAAGTCTAACTATTTCTTCAAGTGATCCAAATTGACTCGGCTTTCCAGTGATCTCAGGTCTAATCCATACATTTATGTTTTCTGAGTTTAATATTTCTAAAACTTTTTTTAGTGCATTCTTAATGTTTCTATATGTTTCGTCAGCTGTTTTCCCCATATAGTATCCTGGATGGAAACATACGCTCCAGGCCCCGGAGAGATAGGCTATTTTAGCAGCATTAACTAGTCTTTCAATACTTTTCTCTAATTTTTCTTTTTCGGCATTGAGATTAATATAATATTCTGCATGAACCGTTAATTTTACATCAAGCTTTTCTGCAAGCTTTTTTATTTCCACAGCTTTTTCTGGAGATATATTGATCTTTCTAACAAATTCTAGTTCCATGGCATCTAATTCCAGTTCCTTAACCATTTTTAAACCATTTTCAGTACTTCTTTTCTTAACTATAAGGGGTATTCCAGCTGTACCAAAGTATAATTTATTCATATCGCTCCCAAAATACAATATAGCTTATTTGGATTATTAAAATTATTTATTATGAATTAAAAAAGGTGTTTCCGATGATAATTAAAATTAAAAGATAATTAAAGTAAAATAATAAAAAACTATTTAGCTTTTGTAAGTGTTATTTCGATAACAGATACTGTTCTCTTCTTACTCTCTTCTCCCAATTCTTCACTTCCTATTTTTACTTCTTTTTCCTTAACATCTGGCAGCATCTTCTTTACAAGTTCAGCTGTATCTACAGCCTTTGAAATAGCTCTTCCTCTAGCCTTTATTGTAACGCTTTTGGCACCCATAGAAAACTGTGTTACAACTGCAAGTACATAGTTTGGTGTATTCTTTTTTCCAATGAAAATTACATTTTCACTTGAAGCCATAAAATTCACCTCTCATCAACAATACATTTTTAATATTTAAATTTAATCCAAGATAATAAGCCTTAATATTTTATTTTTTCTAGACTATAATGGTGATATTCTTGATTTTAAGTAGAAATGTTTTGAAAAATCTTTTGGAAAAAACTCCACCATTGATTGAGAATATGATCAATGTAAATGTTCAATTACAGCCGGCTGGAATAGATGTAACATTAAATTCTATATATGACTTTAATGGAATGGGGATGCTTGATTTTTCAAACAAAGAGCGAGTATTACCTGAGTTAAATAAACTTGAGTTTGACGAGAAAGGATGGATAAGACTGGATAAAGGAGTCTATCTAATACAATTTAATGAAATAATACATATGCCTCTAGACTTAATCGCTATAGGCAAGCCTCGTTCATCCCTACTTAGAATGGGTGCAACAATTACAACAGCAATATGGGATCCAGGATATAATGGGAGAAGCTATACATTACTTATTGTAGGCAATCCATTTGGAATAAAGCTAAAAAAGAATGCTAGAATACTACAATTAATATTTATAAAAATATTGGGGAAAATAGATAAAGGATATAGTGGTATATATCAAGGAGAAGGAATATGATGAAATATTGCTCCGATAGATGAGGAGAAGGGAGTCGACTGAACCTATTTATTATGAAGAGCATTATCTAATCTATTTATTAATGCATCCAAAAATTTCTCCAATTTCTCTACAGGAACATTTATGCTTATTTTAGTAATACTTCTTATATCTATCATTCCCTTATTCGAAAGTGATTCTAGTACTTCTATAAACTTTCTCCTATTCTTTAGTCGTGTCTGATATTGTTCGCAAAGAGATGCATATTCATCATATATATCTTCAATTGAAACATATGCATTTCTCTTTGACTTGAGGGCTATAGCTGTTGCAAGAAGAATATAGATTTCATCCCTAGTTAGACTCATTAAATCTTCTGTTGTAATCGACCTAAATACATTTCCACTTGCTGTTCTAATATGCTCAACTGTAACCCTATTACTACCCTCGTTTTCAGCTATTATTCCAGCATAATATAATAGGTCTAAAGCATATCTTATATCGCTATTAGCATAGTTTACAGTCAGGTCGGATACATATTCAATAACACTGTTTGAGACAGCGCCTCTTTTAAATGCTTTCTCCACTCGAAAATTAACAATATCATATACTTCCTCAGCATTGTATGGATTAAATTCTATAACTATGTTTCCCAAGCTAGATTTCTCAGCACTATTCAAAACATTTTTCCAAGATTTGTCTCTAGAGATAAATATTACTCCAATAATATTTGTAGGTTTTTCACCATATATCTCATTAAGTCTAGTAAGATCATATACTATTCCCCCGCCTCTAAGACTTTTCACATAATAATCTATTTCATCGACAGCCAGCAATATTTTCAGATTTCTTTTAACAAGATATCTAATCAATATATTTAATAATTCCTCTGCAGAAACGCTTCTAGAAACGATTCCTCTATCAACCTTACCTACAATACTCTTGTATAGTACGAATCTCGTGGGAGCCTCTAGCTTCAAGTTAACATAAACATACTTAAAATAAACATTTTCTTTATTAGCATGATCGTTTAATCTCATACCTACAAGATGTGCAGTAGAAGTCTTACCGGTACCAGCTTGACCTTCAAGCTGTATAACTCTAGAATAACTAAAATCTCTATAAAGATCGTATAATAAATTTATTTCCTTATCTCTATGAGGCAATTTTTCTGGAATATATTTTGGAGTAAGACTTTCTTTATCTCTAAAGACAGACATATTTCTCAAAATATTATCTTTGAATCCGAAAATATATATCTGTCTCTAATCATCATCTGAATGTATTTCAATAGGATGGTAATAAATCCTATAGTTTAGCTTAAAGAGTTTTTAAGTTGGCCTAGAAAGATTAGTTAAGAAAGATAAAATATATTTATTTATTAAGAATTATTAATCTATTTTATTTCTTAATCCATGGAGCTCTATGAAATCCATAATATTACTCATTATTGTAGGGTCAAGCGTAGGTGAATGACTTTTTATAGCATTTAAAATCATGTCCATCGTAACCCTAGTGTCTTCACCCATTAATTCCCTTGAGATAATTTTCATTTTTACTTCTTCACATATAGATGCTATATCCGCTCCAGTATATCCTTGTGTAATTTTTGCGAGTATGTCGAAATCTACGTTTTTGTCTAGCCGTAGATTTTCAAGATATTTTTTAAACAACATTTTTCTAGCATTAATGCCTGGCGGCGGTATGTATATAAGTTTTCCAAGTCTACCAGGTCTAAGTAAAGCGGGGTCTAAATCCATAGGCCTATTTGTGGCGCCTATGACTATTACCCCTCTCACATCTCTTATCTTATCAAGTTCGATTAATAGTTGAGCCAATATTTTTCTTGAAATATCTTTATCTCCATAACCTCTCTTCGATATAAGTGAGTCTATTTCATCCAAAAATATTATTGATGGAGTGTTTTCAATAGCTTTATAAAACATTTTCTTCAAAACATTTACTGCATCTTCTTTTCCAGATAATTCACTACACTGTATTTCAATTAAATTTACGTTCAACTGTCTGGCTAGGGATCTAACTAGAAGGGTCTTTCCACATCCAGGTGGTCCAAACAATAAAATACCATTACTTAAATTTCTTATACCATATTTATCCAATAAACTTGAATATTTTAATGGCATCTCTATCAATTTTATAATAATGTTTTTCGCGTTCTCAAGATCTACTAATTCTATCTCATCCTTTCTCTTTACTCTTTTAATAGATGGTTTCTCACTCCTTCTCTCATACTCAAGTTTAAATTTCTCATACTCCTGTAACATTTCAAGAGTAATGCTAGGCTTATATTTCTTTATTATATATATAAAGTCTCTCATCATAATAGGCCTCTCCACACCTCTTTCCAGGGAATCCTTTAAAGCCTTTCTAGCAGCTTCTTGGCAGACTGCAGCTATATCTGCTCCAGAAAATCTTTCAGTCATTTCAGCAAGCTTTTTAAAATCTACGGACTTATGTAATGGCATACCCATAGTATGTATCTTGAATATTTCTATCCTTGCATTAATATCTGGTGGAGGAATATATATTATCTTATCAAATCTTCCAGGTCTTAGAAGAGCTTTATCTATTAATTGAGGCATATTTGTCGCACCAACTATTAATACTCCATTCACACTCTCCATACCATCTAATTCTGTCAATAATATGCTCAACATTCTAGGAGCTATATCATCACTAGAATAGGAGTCTCTACTCTTTCCAATTGCTTCAAGTTCGTCTAAGAATAATATACTAGGTCTATTCGTTTTAGCTTTTTCAAAGAACATTGCAAGTCTCTTCTCACTTTCACCATACCATTTTGATAAAATATCGCTTAGCTTTATATAGTAGAAATTTATGCCGAGATTTCTAGCTAACGATTTCATTATTAATGTTTTTCCACATCCAGGTGGACCAAACAATAAAATACCTTTAGGAATTTTTAATCCATATTTTTTGGCATATTTTTTCTTTGTAAATGGTAGCAGAACCGTGTCCATTAATTCTCTTTTAACGTCATTTAAACCACCTACTTCTTTAAAAATATCTTTACTTCTTTTACCTCTTCTTAAACGTATTTTAGTGAAATTAAAGTCATTTTTTTCTAAAATTACATTTAAATGTTTTATTCTTTCACCAGACAGTGAGAAGGAGGAGGCTGCTATTATAAATGGTATATAGAAATCGGGATCTGGGATAAATCCGTATACGTAGAGAGATGTCATAATATAGGAGCCGGCTATAAGCCCGGCTGAAGCTAGACCAGACAGTAGTCCGGTGAATAGGTTTTCAGATTTGGAGCTTATTGTACTTGCTAGATAGAATGCGATTGTAAATACAAATAGTTGAATTAAAACAATATAATTGTTGGTTAAAACATAGTGTATGAGGTTTACTAAAATTTTTCCAGCATTTAAAAGCATAGCTATATCTATATCTAGTGGCATATATGGTATCGTTGCATCCATTTCTCCACTATATTCTTCTCCAAATATATTTGGTTTCAATGGGATTATCATCATACCTATACTCTTATATTCGATATTGGGTGTAGGTGAATATAATCCGATTGCTATTATTCCTAAGGCATAAAGTATTCCCATCAATGCGGATCTATGGGGTTTTAGAAATATTGCTGCAACTATTACCAATACAAGTGAAAAAATATCTAGTTCTGGAATAAATATTGGTAGTGTTAGTCCTATAAAAAATAATGCTAGTGAAAGCCATTTCTTAATTAGGAGTGTTGAAAAACCTATATAGAATAGATATAAGATTGCTATAGATGGATTTGAATTATATATTACTGGAAATATTGATAGCATGATGACTGCTATAGATAGTGTGGGTAGCTTTGCTGCAAGTAATACTGTTGTTAACGTTAATATGACTGTAAACTGAGGTGGATAAGGATTGAATATCTTAAAAATGATTATAGATGTTAATGCTGTCAACAACATTTTACTAACTACCGTAGAATAACGATATAATTTGGTCAACATAACTGACACTAACATTATAATAATATAATAGAATTGATGAGTGCTATTTTTATCAAATAAATATATATGAGGAAATATACATATCAGCTATACTGTAATGATACTTATTTCAATATTTTTATCAAAATAAATAATCATCTCTCCAGCCTCAACTTAAAGAATGTATATGGTTACTGATACATGAAACTATTGGGAATAGCTTTATATTAGTTTTTAATAGAAATATTGGGTGGATTATTTGAAATATAGGTTAATGGACCTTCTTGCATGTCCTTATTGCAAACTATTTCCATTAAAACTCATAATATTCGAGAAGAAATATTATGGTGAAAGGGAGATAGATATCAAAAAAATACCGTTCTGTGAAAAATATTGTAGTTTCTACAATAAAGATGTAGAGGTGCTTTCTATAAAACCTGATTGTAAGGAGTGTATAAAATATGAGATTATTTCTGCAATGCTTATATGTGAGAAATGTAATAGATGGTACCCAGTTATAGAGGAGATACCAATATTGTTGCCAGACGAATTAAGGAATAAAAATGAGGACATAGAGTTTTTACAAAAATATAGAGATAAGATTCCAAAGAAGATTCTCGAAGAAGGTATACCATTTAATCTATCTAGTCATGGATAAATATTGTTTCAACACGATCTTCAATAATCTTATCTATTTTTACAAAACCAAATCTATAGAATTGTATTCGTGTATTGGGTTTTAGTTTTAAAATATCTTTTTCAGCAAGACCTTCTATCCTAATTAATTTTTTCTTTTGAGGCATTATAACAATAGTTTTTACATTATTATTTACAGGTATCCATTGAATTATAGGTAATTCTTTAGACCTAGCTGTAGATAAAGGTAGATCTATTATTTCAGCCACTCCATAGTCGTCTATACCTGTAATTCTAATGTTTGCTAGCCCCATTAACCTTAAAGCCGATCCTATTCTAAGTTCTCTGAAGTCGTTTTCAGAAATATATATTTCAAAGCCTTTTTCAGTTTTCCTTAAAGTAATTTCTCTCCTTCCTCTCTCAGGATGGGATGGATGATATGGTATATGCGCATTCAATATCTCCACATCGTCTTTAATTAAAATTTTATGAGGCTTATGTACAAACATATATCTATTAGCCTTATCCTCCAACATTTTTCTATTAATTGCATAAATATTTTTTAGACTGATAAGTGCCCCCGAAGGCTTTATACCTACATCTAAAATAATTTTCCATATTGTTTCTGGATAGAATCCTCTTCGCCTAAATGCTTGCAGAGTTCCGAGTCTAGGGTCGTCCCAACTTTCATACTCGCCTCGCTCCAACCCATGTCTAATCTTTGACTTACTTAAAATTACGCCCTCAAGCTTAAGTCGTCCAAAATGTATTGCTTCTGGATAACTCCATCCAAAATGTTTATACAAGTATTTCTGTTTAATAGTATTAGATATATGTTCTTTAGCTCTAAGAATATGTGTAATTTTAAGTAGTTTATCATCTATACTGCATGCAAAATTATATGTAGGCCACACAATATACTTTGATCCGGTTAATGGATGTGGATAATTTTCTGTATCTATTATTCTAAATGCTATCCAGTCCCTAACAGACGGATCCGGATGATTTATATCTGTAAATACCCTAAGTACAGCTTCGCCTTCATCATATTCTCCGCCGAGCATCTTATCCCATCTTTCCAATTGTTTTTCAACATCATCTCTACTACAGCTACATCTAACACCCTTTCTTCTCATTTCTCTGATATCCTTAGAACTATGTATGCATACGTATCCTCCGCCAATTTCAAGCAGTTTCCTAGCATATTCATAGTATATCTCCATCCTCTGAGACTGAATATATTCCTCATCCCATTTAAGACCAAGCCATCTAAGATCTTCTCTAATAAGATTGTAGAATATCTTTTTAGGACTCTTTGTACGTGGATCTGTATCCTCAAATCTTAGAATAAATTTTCCATTATAGATTTTAGCATAATGATAGCTTAATATAGCTGGCCTAGCGTTGCCCAAGGTTAATACGAAATCTGGATTTGGAGCAAATCTTGTCACAATTATCTTATATTTATCTGTATTTGGAAGTTCTGGTAACTTTTTTTCAACAACTTTTTTCTCAGCAACTTCAGGTGAAATTTGGTTTAAAAGATTTTTTTGATCCTCTAATTTCATAGAGTTTACTTTCTCTACAATTTTCTCGATAAGTGGTAGAATATCTTTTATAGACTTCTTTAATTCAGGCCTTTCTCCCAAAAGCTTGTTTAAAACTATTTGAGGGAGAGCTTTTCCATCATGTCTCACAGCATTTCTTAAAGCATGCTTTAAAATCAGTTTTTCAATATCGGACATAATTATTCCTCAATTATTATTAAGACTCAAATATATTTGATGAGATAGAAATATATTATATTTCCTCATTATAAATATTAGTCCGATGATTTAGAACACGGGTTCAGATAAAGTGAAGAAAGGCCGAATATGAGGATTTATACTTATTTCATTATTTTTATTCTTTTTATGAATATTTTTTACAATAAATTTTTATAGTATTAGTTTATTCTTAATTATAAGTCTATTAGAGGTGCATTTATTGAAGAGAAGACATGCCAAGGGTTTAGCATTATTCTATATAGATAAAGATATTAAAGATTTCTTCTTTGATTTAAAATTAATGAATATACGGATTCTGGGACCTTTAATCCCTAATCGATATTATGATTCTGCATCAATTTTCAGTGAAATAGAGTATAGTAAGCCAGATATAGCTAGACTTCCATTTAAACTATATTTCTGTATGCATAGTTCTGGCAAGAAATTTATCTGTAAAATATATTTTAATGGGGATAGAAAGATATATGCAGTAGCATTTATATCCTTCTCTACAGGGATTCTGCGAGCTTTGTCAAGAAGGGCTGAAGAATTCGGATGGAGGAGAGGGTATCTAGTAGATTTAATTAGACCAAAATATACTCAATTCAGGTTCTTCTAACTATTTATTCAAGCTCTGCCGATATGTTTCTAGTTATTTCCTTTGCATAGTAGCTTATCTTATTTAGAATTGTATAAATTCCGCTTAGAGACTTTTTATAGGATGGACCTCTTATAAGCATTACTGAAAGCATTATTAACCACATTATTTCTGTAGGTTCCTTATAATAGGTTGCTTCACTATGAAGTATCGCCTCCGGAGATGTGCTGAAATATACAAATGTATCAAACATAGATTTTAATCCAATTGTTAGTTCTCCTGGCTTTATCTTTCTTATTAATTCTAAAAGTTCTTTATCATTATTTAAAATTGAGATTAGGGTATTGTTTATTTTCAGATCTGGTAGGAGGTTTTTAAGTCTATTTAGTTTGCTTAAATTTATGAAGAAAGGTTTTCTATTAATTATACCTTTATACTCTAGTTGAGCCTCCATTCCCTTTAAAATTCTATAGAGCTTTACATATTTCTCATTCATATCTCCTCTATTAATGATAGATATAGGTACTGTAAAAATGTGTTTTACGTCAAATGAAAATGATATTGATTGTGTCCTAATATATAGATCTTCAAAATACGAGTCCTTGAACTTTATATATAATATTCCTCCCTTAGACTTCCATTCAGCAATTTTATCTTTTAAAACTCTTACTTCAAGTGGAGTCTTTAAATCAAGTTTCATTTATCTACACCGCGATAATATACAGTATAATTTATTAATTAATCTTAGCCTTATAATATTTTAGATGAAAAGCGGGGAACTCATAAAATTTTATTTAAAAGATATCTGTATAAAGATTTTTGAGGATTCAAGTATAGTATATATTAGAGATGGGATAAAATATTCTTTATCGATTAGACCAATCCTAGGATTTTATAACAACTATAATTTCTATAATATAAGTCCTCGCAGAAAAACTTGTGAAATCATTTTTTATTCAAAATTTTTTAACTTTGAAATAAATCTAATGTATAGGATATTTAAGGAAAACCTAAGTATAGATGTACTTATTTCTCTAGAAAGTAATAGAAATATTGAGACACTTGACTTTCCTTATCCAATAATTGTTATCGATACATCGGCAAACTATAGAGTTTTCATAAATGGACAAGAAAATTTTTCTCTGCAAGACTTCTATTCCCTAAAAATTTTAAATGAAATCTTATCAATAGAAATATTATTTAAAAAAACATATATATGTATAGATAGCTACAAGAGAGTTATTCCGCTGAAGAAAATGATAAAAACAATAAAAAATAAGCTGAGGATAGAAAATTTATTAGGCGAAAGAGTATTACTAGATTATGATACAACTCTTAAAACAGAATTATCTATTAAATTAAAACCATGCCTACCTAAAATCTAAAAATAAGTTTCTAATATAATAGTTATAGTTTTTCTAATTATATTTAGATTCTAGAGTTATCAAAATAATTTGATTTCTAATGAACACATGTAGCTTTCCATATCCAAAGATACAAATTTATTTTAACAATGATTTATCTTTTACTCGATTATACGATTATTACAATAGAAATTCTTTATAAAACCTTATTGGAGAAATTATTTATATGCTAATATCCCTAAGAGTTTAGGCATATATTCTATTCTAAATCCAGCTTTCATTAATCTTCTTCCCATGCCCTTTACCATCCTTTTACCACTTAAAAGACCGGGGTACCCAGTATAATGAAATAAAATTCCATGAGGTTTTAAAACCCTATACAATTGTCTATAAAATTTAAGACTATATAGTTCTCCTGCAAGAGAAAATCTAGGGGGGTCATGAATTATCTTATCAAAAACATTGTCTGAAAAACTATATATTACTTTTGAAGCATCATCTACGATAATTTTTATTCTTTCATCTTCCAATCTCCTAGACCAAGGATTATAGGATGCTATTTCCAATACATTTAAATCCTTTTCAACTGTAATGACTTTTCCAGCCCCCTTTTGTAAAGATATTATAGCTGTATACCCAAGCCCTGTACCTACATCTAACACTTTTTCTCCATTTCTTATAGATATAGCCTTAACTTTAAGCAGAGAATCCTTCCATGGAGAAATATCTTTAATTCTATGCATATGTATACCATTAATCTCCAATGTAGGAGCAGTATTATATCTCACTGAACGTAATTTATAATAATTTCTCCCTCTCCACCATGCAAGCCTAACCATAACATTATTTTCAATGCAATATAGATCTCCTTCCCGCCATTCAATCTCATTCAATACTTCAATTTCAATATTCTTATTATCTAGAAATAGCTTACCATTTTTAATTTTATAGAAATTATATGTCAATCCCATATCTAATGTAGTATAAACAGTTCTCTCTCCCCTAGAATAAGCATCTAAAATAGCGTCACAAGTTTCTTTAGAAAAAACTGGAACATATTTAGCTATAAACTTAAACACATTAAAGTAATATCTTGAGAACAAAATAAAATTTTACTATCATTTAATATGAATATATATATTGGAAATATACTAGCTATACTTTGTGAAATAGCTAATTATTTAATTTTTTCTTTTTAGTTAGAATAATATTGCTCTCTGCTAGCTTTTTAAATTATTCATTCTCTATTTTCTTTAAAATCTATTGATTTATTTCTTAATATATGATGTAGTCTCATTTCATCTTTACTAGTTAGAGATTTTTACCTTAGAGCTTAGGTGATTTTTCTTTAAGTTCCTCTAGGGTCTCTTCTTAACCTTATTTAACAATATTTCACTATGCATATTTAATGAGATTGAGATATAAGAGGCTATGCGGCCGCCGGGATTTGAACCCGGGTCGCTGGCTATCTTCTTGTTCGGGAGGCCAGCGTCCTAGACCATGCTAGACGACGGCCGCTCAATAATATTTCTATTACATGACTATAAAAATATTTCTAGTTTTTCATTTAAAGTAATTTAATAGATATTCTGTAAATGATTTATTGCTAACTAATATGGATGTTATTATACTTATTAATATGATTTCTATCCATGCTTTACTTAATATCATTGGAATGAGGAATTCAAGCGATATTTTCAGGAATAATGGGATAACATATTTAAAGAATATTATTGTAAATATGCATTCCGGAATATAGCTTAGAGGAGCTAGTGGTAGAATCCATTTAAATCTATTTTTCTCTCTTATCTTTAAAATATCTACTAGTAGTCCTAAAGTTAATCCAGTTAAAGATTTACCTAACGGGAGTCCTATTAAACCTAATATTCCCAAGGATCCTAGAGGTCCGAAGAATATTCCTGGGAGTAGACCTGATAGAAAACCGACTATGAATCCGATATATGTTCCACCATATATTGCAGATATAAATGTAGCTATATGGGAGAAATCTGGAACTACCTGTCCTCCAATTGCAAATCTAGTAGGTATGAATAATATATTTCCAATGATGCTCATTATTGCGCAAAAGCTGATTTTCTTTGCATCCATAGTATTTAATAATATATTTTACTCATAAAAAAGTTTTTACTTAAAAATGAGTAGCTATCTCACATGAATGCTTTTAAGATATCTTTTAATCATATCTGATTTTGTCTTATATATTATTTCCCTTGGTTTCCCTTCTTCTATAATTTTCCCCTTATCCATAAATACTATTTTATCCGCAACATCTATTGCGAAATCGACTTCATGTGTAACTATGATCATAGCTATACCTTCTTCAGCAATTTTTCTCAAAGTATTTAATACTTCATCTCTAAGATCGGGATCTAATGCTGATGTGGGTTCATCTAGTAAAAGTATTATTGGGTCCATTGCCAATGCTCTTGCAATAGCAACTCTCTGTTGCTGTCCACCGGATAGCTGTAAGGGATATTTATCTTTAAATTCTAACATATTTACTTCTTTCAAAACCTTTAGTGCTCGTTTTAAAGCACTTTCCTTATCCATTTTCTTAACTATTAGGAGTGGCAGAAGAACGTTTTTTAATACAGTCATATGAGGGAATAGATTATAATTTTGGAATACAAATCCTGTCATTTGTCTTATCTTCCTAATATCCACATCGGGTGATGTGACCTCAAGTCCATTTAAAAATATTCTTCCACTCCAAGGTTCTACTAATCTTACAATTGATTTTAGAAACGTAGATTTACCAGAACCCGAGGGACCCATTATAACAATTTTTTCTCCCTCATATACCTTTAAAGACACGCTATCAAGTACTTTTTGATTGTCGTATCCTGTAGTTAAATTTTCTACTTTAACTATCTCTCTCATCTAACTCCTCTCATATCCAGGTATTTTTAGCAATGTTTCAATTCTATGCGACATCGACGAGAGAATATAACACATAATAAAATATACTGCTGCAACTACAAGATATACTTCAAATGCTCTAAAAGTTGAGGCTACAATATATTCTCCTTTTCTCATCAAATCGGCTACACCTATAATTGATACAAGTGAGCTTTCTTTTACAAGTGTAACTAACTCGTTTATTAATGCAGGTATAGCTATTCTAATAGCCTGTGGGAAAATTACATACCTATATATCTGTAGATTATTCATTCCTAAAGATTCTGCTGAAAGATATTGGCTTTCGGGTATGGATTTTATACTTGACCTAAGAATTTCCGCCTGATATGCCCCACTATTTATTCCCAATGCAATTATACCGGCCCAAAGAGGATCAAAATATATTCCCATACTTGGTAAACCAAAATATATTATAAATAATTGTACTAATACAGGTGTGCCTCGAATTAATTCAACGTACGTATTTATAGGAAGGGTAAAAGGCATCTTCAAAAATATCCTTACCGGGGTTATTATCGAAGACACTATGAATCCAATTATAAATGAGGTTAAACTAACTTCTAATGTTATTTTAACTCCTTCCAGTAGATATGGTATTATATTTAGGAAAAAACTTAGATCTATTATCATAGCAATGCCATTCTAAAATATTTTAGTATAAATTTAAGCATTATGTAACAAATATTTGATAAAATTAAAATATTTGTATCAAATATAACAATATATGCGAGAAATATCTGTACAGAGAAGTGTTGAAAATATTATCATGAATAGGCCATGTATTTTAGAGGCTATTAAGCTTGGTATAATTAATTTCTCTGGATTAGCTAGACTTATAGAGCCGGAAGTTAGGGAGAGAGTTGGTAGAAAGGTAACTTTAGCATCAATTAAAATGGCTTTATTTAGATACTATGAATCAATGAGGGAAAGAGAAAAAAGATTGGAGAAGGATATTCAGAATTTATTGGCGAAAAGTACTCTACAATTAATAAGTGATATAATTGTAATAACATTCAAAGAGAAAATTATTTATCATAAGCTGAATGAAATATTGAATAGAATTGAGGAGTATAGGTTTTTCCAATTAACACAAGGAATAGGATATATAACCATCGTTATGGATGAAGAATCTTTTAAGAAATTGTATTCAGTAATCCAGCGTCTTCCGATAGAGGTGCTTATTGAGAATCAAGCTGCACTTATACTAACAAGTCCGAAAGATATAATAAATATTCCAGGAGTTATCTCATACCTATCATTTATACTGGCTAGCAATGGAATAAATATTACTCAGATAATTTCATGTCATATAGATACGATTTTCGTAATTGAGAGAAATCTTGCATTAAAATCCTATGAGCTTCTCGAAAAACTTATACTGGGTTTCAGGTTTAAGTTACAAAAATAACATTATATTATATTTTATAAAATTTTTGTTACAAAAAATATAATTACAGCATTATATATTATCGTAGCGGTGTCTATATGAATAAAATAGTTTTATCAGTTATGGTGGCACTAATTATAGGTATAGTGATAGGCTATGGCGTAGGAGCCTTTATCTATCAGAATCAGATAAATATTCTTAAAGAAAAACTGAATCCGAAAGTATTGGAGAAGATCAAGTCTAGAGGTAAATTGATTGTCGGTACAAGTGCGGACTGGCCTCCATTTGAATGGATAGATAATGGTCAGGTGGTCGGTATAGATATTGAGATTGCAAGGAGAATTGCTGATAAAATTGGAGTAGAGCTAGAGATAAAGGATATGAAGTTTGGCGCGCTGATAGAGGCTTTGAAAAACGATATGGTTGATATGATTATAGCAGATATTTCTCCAACATCTAAGAGAGAACTTCAAGTAGATTTTTCTATACCATATTATTTCACTAAAGGAAATGTGGTTGTAACTTTTGGCGATAAAAATATTGGGTCGGTAAAAGATCTATATGGTAAAAAGATTGGTGTACAACTAGGTACAATTCAGCAGGACTGGGCTGAGGCGAATCTCAAAAACTATTCGACTATAATTACATATGATAAAGTATATCCAGACATGATATTTGTATTGAAGAGAGGAGATATTGATGCAGTTGTAATTTCAGAACAAGTCGCAAATGTGATTCTACAAAAAGAGCCGGGATTAAAGGTAGCCCTTTATGTTGGAGGGCCGTCTATGAGTGCTGTGGCAGTTAAAAATGGGGCAGAAGACCTAAAGTATGTCATAAATCAAGTAATAGAAGAATTGCTGGAATCAGGCGAGATGCAAAATATATTCAATAAAGAAATAGATAGATGGCTTAAAAAGACTTAGCATCTCTGAAAATAAAAGCATCTCAATATAATATTTTTTTACTTTATCGTAAAAGATTAATATTTCATCGATGTCTTTATCTTGATATTTCATGTATCAGGAAAATGTTGTTTTGTTGGAAAAATATATTGATCACATGGTTGCTAGAAATAAATCTCCTAAAACCATCAAAACTTTTAGAAGTATTTTAAATAAATTTATAAAATATATTGGTGATAAAGATTTAAAAGATATAAATATTCAGGATATAGATGGATTTTTAGCGTTTCTACGTAGAAATGGGTACTCACCTAAAAGTATATATACTGCTGCAGTAGCACTAAAGCGTTTTTTAGAATATCATGAAATTATAGAACCCTTAAAAAATTTTGAATATCCACGAAGGCCCTCTACCTTACCTCGTTTTCTAACATATGAGGAAGTATACAAAATGATAGATGTTGCAGAAAGGATTAGAGATAAGTTGATAATTATGCTTCTTTATACAACTGGAATAAGGGTTTCCGAGCTAGTAAATATAAAGATAATGGATATAAATTTTGAGAAAAATTCTATAAGAGTTTATGGTAAAGGTGGAAAGGAGAGAGAGGTATTTTTCAGTAGACATGTAAAGCCACTGTTAAAAAAAATTATTAGAAGAAGACATCCAACAGAATATCTATTTAAAAGTAGAGGTGATAAGCATATAAGCTACGTAACTGTCGAGAGAATAGTAAGGAAAATTGCTTTGAAGGCAGGTATATATAAGAAAGTTACACCACATATATTAAGACATAGTTTTGCAACCCATGCTCTTATGAAGGGAATGAATTTAAGAGAAATTCAAGAATTGCTAGGACATGCTAGTCTAAAAAATACACAGATATATGCACATATAGTTAGAAGAAAATTATATGAAGATTATAGTAAGATTTGGGATTAACCTAATTTCTCCAATTTAAGTGGAGATATATAGTTTCCATATGCGTTTTTAACTTTTCTTAATCTTTCTTCTTCATTATCCAACTCTATGAATAATTCCTTAGGAATATTTTCCATACTTTTATAGATTTTTCTTATCCTATTGATTTTTGCTAGAAGCTTTGGTACTCTTATCATGAATTGTTTTTCATAACTATCTTTTCTATAATCATTGCCTAGAATTTTCTTGAATAGATATCTAAGGTCACTATATTTTGGCAAATATCCTATGGGAGATTTAACTACATCTACTTCTTCATGTACTCTCAGCTCCATCCATTTTAGCCAGATCTTCTTATCAAGTTTATTACTTAAAAATCTTCCATCCTTATCTCTTAAAAAATAGTTTACAGCAAAAATTTTAGGCGTTTTTCTCAATTTTTTACCGAATTCCAAATAATTTTTCAAATATATTCCGGGATGAACAGATAAGAAATCTAGTATTGCCATCATATTAGATCTTCTAATACCTTTTCTACCCAATACTGCTGATGTAGTTTCTGATTCTAGTGAAGCACCTTTCATAATAACGCCATGCTGCCAATTAAATGATTCGCATACCGGAGGCCAAGTATCTTTATCTCTTCCACCAAATATTATCCCATCTATTCTTACTCCTTTCTTTAAATTTAATGCTTCTTTATCTAGATTTGGAAAACACTTTAGTCTTACAGTGAATCTCGCATTAGGATGTGAAGGTGGGATTTCATTCCCCATTTCATCCCTTTTTCCCTTCCACCATTTCCCACTATAGTTCTCTCCCTCGTCGGGAATTATATCATCCATCCCAGACCAATATGGTATACCGTTATGAATAAGCACATTTGAAAATATTATTTCGCATGGCTTATGAAGAACCATCCATATGTATGGATCATCCTTACTATTTATGCCCTGTATTATTCCAAAAATTCCCTGTTCAACGTTTACTGCACGGACTTCTCCATCAATATTTCTAATAAATAATAAATCGTCTCCAACTAATCTTTCACCTATAAGCATACATGTAGATGTTTTTCCACATAGTGAGGGGAAGGCTCCTGCAAAATAGCTAACCCTACCATTTCTTCCATTTACCCCCATTATAAACATATGTTCTGAAAGCCATCCCTCTTTAACTGCATGATTTATTGTTAATCTTAACGCAAGTTTCTTTAAACCTATCGTATTCCCACCGTATTGAGTATTTACAGAGAAAGCTATATCCTCCTTAACATCTATTAATATCATTCTCTTATCAATATTCTTACTAACACTTCTATCATCTAATTTGCCAGCTGAATGAACAAACTTTAGAAAATCTATATTTTTTCTCTTTACAAATATATTATAGGCTTTTCTATAAAGTAGAAATTCACTATGCGCAACATATGCTGAATCGGTAAGCTGTACAGCTGGGATCATAAACTGAGATTCCTTGGGTCCGAGTGAAAAGAATAATATAAATAGCTCTTTTCCATCCATTATTCCATCCATTATTCTCCATATCTTCTTTAATCCTCTTTCTCTTTTCATAGTCTTTATATATGGTATTCTCTCATTATTGGGTGTTAAAATATAAGTATGTTTTTTATCTCTTGCTTGATCATAATAGCCATCGAAATGAACTGTATGTCCAGGTATCTTTAATTCTCTTTCTTCTCCTAACTCTATAGCCCTTTTTCTAATATATCTTTCATCGTATTTACTGTCAGATGCGACAAATATTTTGCTTGGCTTACAAAGTCTTATATATTTTTCGAGGAAGCTATATAGTTTTACATTTTTTATTTTCTCTATTTTTCTGAAATTTTCTACATCCATAATTTTTCTAAGGTATTCCAGTGACATCAAAATCACTGAAATTATTTTAAGAACTGAAGATAATATGCATCTATATATAATCTTCTAATACAAGGATGGAGTAGATAAAAGGATGTTTAACTATTTATTATAAAAACTCTACTAATGAATATAAAACTCAATGGTAGAGTAATTTAGCTTACTTGATCGTAGTTTTAACCTATAATGACTTGCTTTTAGGCTAATGAGATTTTATAAGCCTATAAGTTAAATTATTTAAATAATTATATGAAGGAAAGAGAAAACTAATTTTATCAATGAAATAAATTATTATATTTCAGTACTTTAAATAGTATAGAGAGTGGTGATGAGCTATGATATCGTTTGAAGATTTTTTGAAAATGGATATAAGAGTTGGTAAAGTTATTTCTGCTGAAAGAGTTAAAAATAGTGTTAAGCTTGTGAAGTTAATAGTAGATCTAGGATTGGAGAAAAGACAACTTGTTGCAGGTATTGCTGGATATTATTCTCCAGAAGAACTAGTTGGTAGAAATATTATTGTCCTAGCTAATCTAAAGCCTAAAAAAATTATGGGTGTAGAGTCTCAGGGAATGTTATTGGCAGCAGTTGTAGATAATAAACCAGTATTGCTTACAACGGATAAAGATGTCCCTCCAGGAACTAAGGTTAGCTAGGTTTTTCTATGAGGATGGTGGGGGCAAATAAATTTTTAATAAAGAAGTATATTGATATTCTTAATGCGATGTATATTTATGGTCCTCGAAATCTTTCTGAAATAGCTAGAAGACTCAATATTCCTAAAAGAACAGTTCATGAGAGGTTTAAAAAACTAAGGGAAAAATATTTAAAGATACATTTAAACATAGATCTACATAAAATAGGGATGGTTAATACAATATTATTTCTCGTTCCCTCATCCAATAAGTTTAATATTGCTAAGAAAATTTTATTGAAACATGATTTTCTTCATAAAATATATATGTGCTTAGGCGAATATACTGGATTTTATGCTGTATTTAATTTACCTGTGGAAAATATATCTGACTTCGAAGATTATCTAGAATATTTATTGTCAAGAGATATTATTGAGAGTAGAATGACATATTATGCATATGATTTTATATATGTTAAGCCTAGCTTTAGCCTACTTAATGAAAATAAACATGCATGGCTTATAGATTTCGATGAGATTTTAGAGGAAGAAATTGTAGAGAAAAATTTTCTTCCTAAAGAGATTGACAAATTTAGTATTGAGGGAGATGATATAGATATGTATATAATAAATTCTCTTCAGCGGGATGCTACTCAAAAGTTTTCTGAAATTTTTTCTAATAAAATTTTTTCTCGATCGCTTGTAAAATATCATTTTGATAGGCATGTTAGAAAAATTATTAAAGACTATTTCTTTGAATTCAATCCCTTTTCAACAGATTATATGAATATTCTTGCTAGAATACAATTTGGAGATAAAAAAAGTATGAATAATTTTTTAAGCAAGCTTATTAGAACCCCGTTTCTAGCGGCTTACTCGGTTGAGTTTGGTGGAGGAAATATTTTCTTAGAAATGCGTATACCATTGAGCATATTAGATTTTTTCGAAGAAATCTTGGATAGGGCAAGGAAGTTTGATATCCTTGGGTTAAATATAAATATTTTGTCCAAATGTTACGAAGAATATCGTCCAATACCTGCAGTTCTCTTTGATAAAAAAAGTAGAAAATGGATTTTTAGAAATGAGAAATATATGAGGATATAACTATATTTCTATAATTATCTTGTCTCCATTCTTTGTAGAGAAATATTTTGATGCGTCTCCACCGTTTATCGCTATCTCAAGCATATTAAAGCTATCTATAATTAATAATGGTTTTCCTCTATCTACATCTGAATAGCTTTTTACTAGTGGAAGCATATATTTATGCTCTGCTATTTCTAAAGATATTCTATGTTTTCCTATACATAGTTTTTTAATAATATTTGCATCAATATTAGTTACAATGTTTCCAAAACCATCTATATACAGTATTTCTCCAATTATCTTTTTATCTCTAATTATAGGCTTATTAAAAGTTATTTTAGCGATTTCAGATAGATTTAGTTTGGGTCCGATTTCTGACAATTTTATACCCCTAGATACATATCCAGCAATGGGTGCAAATATATCTCTTCCATGAAATGTTTGAGAAATATTTTCAAGCATGTATTTCCTATTAGTAATCATATAGATATCTTCTACACCATCTTCTATTATAGACGGATATAATACCCCATTATCCGGCCCTATAAAAATATACCTTTTACATTTAACTATAATGGCTTTTCTACTAGACCCTACGCCTGGATCTATAACTATGACAAAAATAGTTTTAGCTGGAAAATATTTATAGGTATTCAATAGTATAAATGCGCCCTCAACTATATTATGCCTCCTAATATTATGTGTTATATCAACTATAACCACATTGGGATTTATTGATAATATTACTCCCCGCATTATCCCAACATAATGTGTATCTCCAAAATCTGTTAAAAGAGCTATGATCCTTCTCTTCATAGCTATATCATCTTAAGCATATTAATACTAAACCTCATCTTAATAATATACTATTTTCTATTTTAATAACTATAAATACTATAAAATTTAGATATTTTCTACACATTCTATCGTTAAAAATAAGAATAGGTATCATTATATGTATATTTAAATTATTTATAATTTGATGTATATGCAGGGGTATAGGAAGGTATTTGTAGATGGGTTATATAAAGTTGAAAGTGGAGGAAACTATTATTATACCGTATTATTGAAGGAGTATGGGGATGATAAAGTTCTACCAGTATTTATAGGTGCTCCTGAAGCAATGGCTATACAAATGGCTTTAAGCAATGTTAGATTTAAGAGACCGCTTACACATGATTTAATAATTTCTATATTAGATTCTCTAGATATATCTGTGAGTAAGGTGACCATAGATACTGTTATAGAGGGTATTTATACGGCTACAATTGTATTGAGAGATGAAAATACCGGTAGGGATCGATGGCATATAGATGCACGGCCATCGGATTCAATAGTAATTGCGTTGAAAACTAATTCACCAATATATGTTTCAAATAAATTGGAGAAACATATGGTTTCAAAGGAAAAGTTTTTAGGAGAGGATATAGAATAACTAGTTTGGTGTTTCAATGGCTTCAGATAATCGTGATGATGAGCTTGATATATTGAGAAGAAAGATGCTTTTAAATATTATGCGTAGGAAGATTGGTGTAAAATTAAGACCAGCTATGCCTAAAGGTGTAATACATTTAAATACAAATAATTTTAATCAAATCTTATCGAGGTATCCTATAGTCGTTGTAGATTTCTGGGCTGAATGGTGTGGTCCATGTATGGCCTATTCACCAATATATGAGAAGTTGGCTGATAAGTATTGGAGTAAAGCAGTATTTGCAAAACTAAATGTAGATAGAAATCCGGTTATAGCCCGGCAATATAATGTTATGAGTATACCTACAACAATAGTGTTTTACAGGGGGAGAGAGTATAAGCGTTTTATAGGTTTATCTAATACATCTATACAAAACTTATTAAGAGTCATAGAATATCTGTATAATAAAATTGGTTCTGAATAATATGAGATGTAGGTCTGCCTTTCTTTATAGTGATAAATATATCCTATATGATTTTGGCCCCAAACATCCGTTTAAGCCATATAGATGGAGGCTTACATTAAATATCTTAAAGGAGCTTGAAGCCTTTAATAAAGATAATGTTGATTTAATTGAAGTGGAGGATTTCGATGAAAATATATTGAGACTAGTCCATGACAGTAAATATATAGAGTTTGTTAAGAATATGTGTAAAAGAGGCTATGGATATCTTGATTATGGCGATACTCCTGCTAGAAGAGGAGTGTTTGAAGGTGCTCTTGCACGTGTTTGGGGAAGTGTAAAGGCAGTAGAACTATTAGCTAAGGGAGAATATAATCATGTGTTTAATTTTGGAGGGGGGTTGCATCATGCTGGACCTAATTACGCATCAGGATTTTGCGTATTTAATGATATAGCTATAGCTATAAGATATTTGCAGAAAAAATATAAATATAGGAGGATTGCTGTCATAGACATAGATGGACATCATGGAGATGGTACTCAGAAAATATTTTATAGAGAGAAAATATTAACTATATCTATACATAGATATGATGGTTTCTTTTTCCCAGGTACTGGTAACTGGGACGAAATCGGGGAAGACGAGGGAGAAGGTTATTCGATAAATATACCTCTTCCCACGGGTGTTGGAGACGATCTATATATACGTATATTTGCGGATACTATATTTCCAATTTTAAAGAAATATTTACCTCAGGTAATTGTAATGCAGTTTGGCGTTGACGGATATATCGGAGACCCGTTAGTAGGATTGAGATTAACAAGCAATACATATAAATACATTGCATGTAAAATACATGATCTAGCACATGAATTATGTGATGGAAAGGTGCTTATCACTGGTGGTGGAGGTTATCTACCAGAAATAACTGCAAGGATCTGGGCACTAATATTTCTAATATTCTCGGGCTCGGATGAATCTGCTATAGATATTAAGGATAATTTTACCTACACAGATATAGATGTTAAATCTAGGATTTTAAAAATATTGGATAATTTAAGGATAAAAATTCTATCTCTACTTTAATCTTTTACCGCAATGTGGGCAGAAGACATGCACGTCTCCTAATGGCAGTACGCCGCCACAATATGGGCATCTCTTTAATGGTGCTATTGGTCTACGAGGTGAGGTTTCAGGACCTCTTGTTATACGTTTCTCCACGCTGGGGACAATACTCTTTTCACTTGAAACTGGTTTCAGTCGACCTTCTTTTTCCTTCACTGTTTTTTCCCGAGGCACTGTTACTACTGTTGGTGAAGGTTTTGTTTCAACTACTGTTTTAATCATGCCCTGCTTAAATAGATTTAAAATTACAACAGACATCTTTCTTATAGTTTTCTCTGACTCATATTTCATTAAAAATGATAGGAATATTACTGATGACAGAAATATTGAGGAGGTTATTCCAACAATATATTTAAATAAAATGATATCCGGAATACTTTGGCTAGCTAGATAGTAATAAAAGCCATAGTTTTGCTCTGTAGTGTTACCAATCTGAATTTCAACTATATCTAGCCCAGAGATAATAAGCCCAGAAAACAGTATAATTAAAGATATAATTAATCCCACTATAAGAACGTTGATCCTTTTCTTTCTTCTACTCCTTTTTTCTTTGCTCAAATATATTTCACCAGTCACTAAATTTAATAATATATTAGCTATAGACATTAAAATAATTATCACTAATCAAAGAGATTAAGGATATAAATATTATCTACCAGATATTGTATAGAGAAAGTAAAGTTAATGTTCCATATAGATACATATGGAGTGCCATTCTCTGGACGGTATTCATATCATTGCTGATATGCTTGGGTCTCTCTTCATCGAATGGCTATATTAAATATTTACCTCAATATTTATATAATTAACTCTCTATCATTATTGGATTTTTATCATAAGATACTCTTTTCATATTTTCAAGCATTTTCCAATAATATTTAGATATTTTAAATAGAGAGCTATGTATTTTACTTGAATAAAAGTTTGTATTGATTGATCGCTTCGCATATCTTTTATCTATAATTTCTTCATCTATACTGTTAATATCTATATCGTTTGATGCAATCGTATATGTCCATTCATCCCAAAATGATGGGACAAATATTTTCGCTAAGGCTGTATATTTAAAGACTTCACTAACTGTATAATATATTTGTGAAACATATTTTGTATAGAAATATAGTCCAAGACTATGAGTAACCATAACACCATTCTTCTTTAATTTATCTGATATATATTTATAGAATTCAAAAGTATAGAGCAGCGATGAGGGACCAGAAGGATCCGTTACATCTACTATTATTACATCATATTTATCTTCTGATTCCTCAATATACTTTCTACCATCCATAATAACTATCTTTACTCTAGGGTCTCTAAAAGAAGTTTGGGGAACGGATGGAATATATTTTTCAACAAGGTCTATAATATTTTTATCAATATCTACTAATATAACATTTTTAACCGTATTATGTTTCAATACTTCACGTAATGCTCCTCCATCTCCTCCGCCAATTATTAAAATTTTCTGCGGATTTGGATGTATAAGTAAAGCTGGATGTACAAGTATTTCATGATAAATATGTTCATCTACAGTTGAAAACTGTATTTTATGGTCGATGTATAGTGAGATCCCCCATCTCTTAGACCTAATTATATCTATCTTCTGAATTTTACTTTTTTTGGAAAAAATTATTTCATCAATTATTTCAATAGTATAGAGATTTGGGCAAACTTTTTCAATATATATTTTTCTTCCATTTAGATTTGAAATACCTTCCTTAAACATATTTTAATAAATATAAAGGCCTGAAATTTAATCTTTCGGAACATTGGGAATAATGTGTTTAGAGAGATCTAGTTAAGTTAGATGTTTTCTCCAATATATTAATTAAGATACTATAATGAATTTTTCTCTAATCTTTATCGGAAATTTAAACATAATGATGTGAGAAATCATTATTCATTGCTTTTAATTTTACTTTGAATGGTTTCACTAAATTCATAATGCTTATATACTAATCTTATATAATAAAATAAATCGAATAGCCTATATAAGGAGTAAAGGAATCTGGGTGATTGATTGGATCTTCTACTTATACTAGTATTTATGCTGGCTTTTTATATAGCTTGGGGTATAGGATCTAATGATGAAACTATGGCGTCAGTCGCAGGTATAGGTCTATTTTCATTAAATACGATAGTTTTACTAGGTGGGCTAATGGACTTCTTAGGGGCAATTATATTTGGATATAAAGTTGAGGAAACTCTCGGCAAGGGGATTCTAGTTGCCAGTTTATCTCATACAGATGTACTTATAATAATATTCTCAATAGCTTCATGGCTTATAATTGCTTCATATAAGGGTTGGCCTATATCTACAACTCATTCAGCTATAGGAGCTTTACTTGGATGCGGTATAATAAAATTTGGGATACAGAGTATAAATTTCAATACTCTATATAATGTTTTTTTAGGACTAATTTTATCACCAATATTTGGCTTATTTGGTGCAATGTTTATTGAAATATTTTTAGACAAAATATTCTTAAACTACTTTAAGGGGTTAGAGAAAAGACTTATTTTAACCAAAATTTTTTCAATACTCTTACTTATATTTACGCTGATTACAGCCTTTTTTAGAGGAGCAAATGATATAGCGAATGCAACAGCCTTTCTAAGTATAGTATATGGGGAATCTCTCTACATAAGAATTATAAATGGTATTGGAATGGCTTTAGGTTTAATTATACTGGGTAGAAGAGTCATAAAGTCTGTTGGAAATACGTTAATAGAATTGACACCATTGACTGCTTTCTCGGTTCAGATATCTGTTGCATTAATTATGTCTATTGGAACACTTTTAGGTATACCTATATCTGGAACCCATGTATTGGTGAGTGCTATAATTGGTACTGGCATAATTAGAAAAATTTGGATAAATATTAAGGGGGTGAGAGAAATACTTTTTACATGGATTATAACTTTTCCGGGAGCGGCCTTGCTAAGTTTAACTTTAAGCCTATTATTATCTTAACGACCTAATTATAACTACCTTTATAACGTCAGAGGTATCTTCACAGGCATCTTCAAGGTTTTCAAGATCTTCAATAAGTTTTTCTAATAAAAGTACATTGGCAGTTTCTTCTCCCACAGTTTTCTCCAACTCCTTTAAACAGTTTAGGTAAGAATCGTCGGCTCTTTCCTCCAATTTTTCGATAAGATTTAAATATCTTAAAGTTTTTTCGAAATCTTTATTCATAGACTCCACAGCTTTCCTTAAAACTATAGAAGTTACCCTAATATACTTTAAAAATATTAGTAGACATTCCTTACATAAACCTAATAATTGTTCTCTAGGAATAATTCTCAATATTCTCGCTATATCCTTAGCCCAGTCAGCAACCATATCCATTCTCTCCACAAGTCTAATAAAGTCTTCTCTACTAAGTGGTGGAAGTATTCCTCTAGCAAGTTCTTCGACAATTTTTCTTCTAACAGAATCAGCCTCCTCCTCATATTTTACAACCATTTCAATTTTCTTTAAAACTGTTTGTTCATCGACATGTTTTAAAGAGTCATAAAAAACATCGGTCATAGTGATAACAGCTTTTTCACATAATACTGCATGCTGTAGAGTTAATTCAAGTGCACGGTCTTCAGGAGTTTTAAGAAAACGTTTTATAAACTTCATGTCAATCAACTAATTATATATCTATGATTATTTTAAATTTATCATATGAATGAGACCATTTAATAATACATACTATACAATGATGAGAAATATATGGCCTAATCATACTGCTCGCTAAACTCAAATAAGGAGTGAAACATATTAGTAGAGTAATTGTTATTTATTGATGGTCTTCATATGGATAAACTAAAAGTAGGATTTATTGTAAATCC